>NZ_JBWMAU010000012.1:0-152923 GCF_056521445.1 Rhodoferax sp. LB1P47
GTCTTGGTAAACCAGATGATGTCACTTCCCAGTGGCTGCGCCTACACCTTCACCCTCAAAAATTCGACTCCCAATCGACAGGAAATTACATCTTTGAGTGGTTGTGCAAGTGGCTCAAATAAATAGCTACTTACGCATATGAAATATGCGCTAGAGGCCTAAAAAGCACACAGTTAACTATCGAGCTTGGGGTCCAATGCGTCACGCAGACCGTCGCCCAGCAGGTTAAAAGCCAGCACGGTAAAGAAGATGGCCAGGCTGGGGAACAGCGCGATGTGCGGCGCAGTCATCATGTCGGCGCGGGCCTCGTTCAGCATGGCACCCCACTCGGGTGTGGGCGGCTGGGCCCCCAGGCCCAGGAAGAACAGGCTGGCGGCGGTGATGATGGAAGTGCCGATGCGCATGGTGAAATACACCACCACCGACGAGAGCGTGGCCGGAAAGATGTGCCGGGTGAGGATGGTCCAGTCCGACGCGCCAATCGACCGCACGGCTTCGATGTAGGTCAGGTTCTTCACCACCAGGGTGTTGCCGCGCACCAGCCGGGCAAACGCGGGCACGCTGAATACCGCCACGGCCAAAATCACGTTGACCATGCCATTGCCCAAAATCGCCACGATGCCAATCGCCAGCAGGATGCCGGGAAAGGCAAACAGCACGTCCGATATGCGCATCACGATGCCGTCCCACCAGCCCTCGTAGTAGCCTGCCAGCAGACCCAGCACCGTGCCAATCACCGCACCCACCGCTACCGAGATGAACCCGGCCGCCAGCGAGATGCGCGCGCCCATCAGGATGCGGCTGAATATGTCGCGGCCCAGGGCATCCACACCAAACCAGTGCGTAGCCGAGGGTGTGGCGTTGAGCGCGTCGTAGTCGAAGAAATTTTCGGCATCGAACGGCACGATCCAGGGTGCCAGCAGCGCCACCACCACCAGCAATAACACCAGGCCACCCGCCACCAATGCGAGGTGTTGGTTTTTGAATTTGCGCCAGAATTCGCTCCAGGGTGTGCGCAATTTCTCTATAGTCAAAACAGGCTCTAGCGCAGGTTTGGTATGCATAAGCAGCTACTTTATTTGTAGCGAATGGTGGGATTAATGACGGCATACAGCACATCAACGGCCAGGTTGATCAGGATGAACTCCAGCGAAAACAGCAGCACCTCGGCCTGGATGACCGGGAAGTCGCGCATTTCCACCGCATCCACCAGCAGGCGGCCCATGCCCGGCCAGTTGAACACCTTCTCCACCACGATGGAGCCGCCCAGCAAGAAGCCGAACTGCAAGCCCATCATGGTGACCACCGGGATCAGCGCGTTGCGCAGACCGTGCTTGAGCACCACCACAAACTCGCCCAAACCCTTGGCGCGGGCGGTGCGCACATAGTCTTCTTTCAGAATGTCGATGAACGACGAGCGGGTAAACCGCGCCATCACCGCCGCCACGCCCGCGCCCAGAGTGAGCGAGGGCAGCACGTAATGCCTCCAGGAGTCCGCCCCCACCGTGGGCAGCCAGCCCAATTGCACCGAAAACACTTGCATTAACACCATGCCCAGCGCAAACGACGGAAACGAGATGCCGGTGATGGCCAGCGTCATGCCCAGGCGGTCGGGCCATTGGTTGCGCCACACGGCAGACACCGTACCAATCACCAGCCCCAGCAGCACCGACCAGCCCATCGCCGCCACGGTCAGCCAGAAGGTCGGCATGAAGCGCTCGGCGATCTCGGTGGACACAGGCCGTTTGCTGCGCAGCGAATGGCCAAAGTCGCCTTGTACCGCGTTGCTGATGAAACGCCAGAACTGGGTGTAAAGCGGCTGGTCCAGCCCCAGGTCTTGCCGGATCATCTGTACCGTTTCGGCGTCGGCTTCCGGCCCTGCGGCCAAGCGCGCAGGATCGCCTGGCAGCAAATGCACGAACAAAAACACCAGCCCGGCCACGATAAGCAACGTCGGCAGCAGGCCCAGCAGCCGCTTAAGGATGTAGTTGAGCATGCAGGCCGGGAGCTATTTCAGTTCGATTTCGTCAAAGTTGAACGAGCGGTCGGGCATCACGTAGAAGCCGCTGAAGTTCTTGGCGCGTGCCGACACTAGTTGCAGCGTGGCCAGGTGGATCCAGGGTGCATCTTTCCAGACGCGCTGTTGCACGTCGGCGTAAATCTGCGCCTTCAGCGCCGGGTCGGTGGTCACCAGCGCCTTGGCGATACCGGCTTCCACCGCGTCGTTCTTGTAATAGGCCACGTTGAACGACTTGGGCGGGAACGATTCTGCCGCCAGCAGCGGACGGATGGCCCAATCCGCCTCTCCGGTAGACGCCGACCAGCCCACGTAGTACATGCGCACCGGGGCGGTGGCGGCATCGGGCGCGCTTTCGACGCGCTCTGCCCGCTGCCCGGCTTCCAGGGCCAGCACTTGCAGATTTACCCCGACCACGCGCAGCTGCTGCTGGATGAACTGGATGGCTTTGAGCGAGGTGGAATCGGTAAAGGCAGACCACAGCGTGCTGTCAAAGCCATTCGGGTAGCCCGCCTCTTTCAGCAGTTCGCGGGCCTTGACCGGGTTGTACGGCCAGGGGCCCAGCTTGGTGGAGAACTGCACGTCCTTGGGGATCACGCCTTCGGCAGGGATGGCGTAGCCGCCGTACACCACCTTGATCAGCGCATCCTTGTTGATGGCGTAGTTCAGGGCTTCGCGCACCTTGAGGTTGTCAAACGGCTTGTGCTGGGTGTTGAGTGTCACAAAGCGGTGCACGATGGACGGCGACACCGTGATCTCCAGATTCGGCTTGGCCTTGAGCAGCTCGACCTGCTCGGGCGGCACCGGGTAGGTGAAGTGGGCCTCGCCGGTCTGGATGATGGCGCTGCGCGAGTTGTTATCGACCACCGGGCGCCAGGTAATGCCGTCCACCTTGGGGTAGCCCTTGCGCCAATAGCCATCGAATTTCTCGGCCTTCACAAAGTCAGTCTGCTTCCACTCGACGAACTTGAAGGGGCCGGTGCCTACCGGATTCTGGCCAATGGTCTTGCCGTATTTGGCGATGGCCGCAGGCGAAATCATCACCGCCGATGGATGGGCCAGCGAGTTGATGAAGGGCGAGAACGGCTCTTTGAGCACAATCCGCACCGTATTGGCATCCAGCACCTCGGTCTTGGCGATGTTTTTATACAGGGTGTAGCGCTTGAGCTTGTTGTCGGGGTTGGTCACGCGGTCAAAATTGACCTTGACAGCCTCGGCGTTGAAGTCGGTGCCGTCCTGGAATTTGACGCCTTTTTTGAGCACAAAGGTGTAGTTCAGGCCGTCTTTACTGGCCTTGTAGCTCTCGGCCAGCACCGGCACCATCTTCATGCTTTTGTCAAAGCCCAGCAGGCCCTGGTAGAACGACTTGGCTACAGCTTGCGACAAGGTGTCGTTGGCATCGTAAGGATCCAGGGTGGTGAAGGTCGAATCCACCGCGATGACTACGTTCTTGACGGCCAAAGCGGGAGTGGCGAACGCGGCTAAAGCCGCCGAATGGGCCAGCACCAGCGACAATTTTTTCAAGTTTGCGTGCATGTCAAAACTCCAGGGTTAGAAAAAAACTTAGTAAATCCCACCGACCTTGTGCCGCGCCACAAAGTGGCCGGAGCCCACCCTCACCAGCGGGGCCACCTGGGGCAGGTCGTGCAGGGCGCGAATGGGGCTGGGGATGTCACCGGTCAGTAGCTCGCGCCCGTGGCGGCGGCGTGCCGGGTCGGCCACCGGCACGGCGGCCAGCAGACGGCGGGTGTAGGCGTGTTGCGGGTTCTCGAATACGGCGCGGCGTGGGCCGATCTCGACGATCTGGCCCAGGTACATCACCGCCACCCGGTGGCTGATGCGCTCTACCACCGCCATGTCGTGCGAGATGAACAAAAACGCAATGCCGTATTCGCGCTGCAAATCCAGCATCAAATTGATAATTTGCGCGCGGATGGACACGTCTAGCGCCGAAACCGCTTCGTCAGCCACCACCACCTTGGGGTTCAGCGCCAGGGCCCGGGCAATCGCAATCCGCTGGCGCTGGCCACCGGAAAATTCATGCGGGTAGCGCTGGGCGGCGCTGGCGGGCAGGCCCACGCGGTAGAGCAGATCGGCCACCCGCTTGTCGGCCTCCGGACCTTTGGCCAAGCGATGCACCAGCAGCGGCTCCATGATGGCAAAACCCACGGTAAGGCGCGGGTCCAGCGAGGCAAACGGATCTTGAAAAATAAACTGCACGTCGCGGCGCAGGGCTTGCAGGGCGTGGCCTTTGAGTGGCGCAATCGCCCGCCCGGCCACGTCCACACGGCCCGCATTGAATTCCACCAACCGCGCCAACGAACGCCCGGTGGTGGACTTGCCGCAGCCCGACTCACCCACCAGGGCCAGTGTTTCGCCGCGTTGCAGATGGAAGCTGACCTGCTCTACCGCGCAGACCTGGCGGGTGATACGCCCCAGCACCCCGGTGCGCACCGGAAAGCGGGTGGTCAGGCCCTGCACCTTGAGCACCGGCGGCATGTCGTATTGCACCGTGTCACGCTCCGGCCAAACGACTGCATCTGCCCCATCGGGCAAGGGAAATTTGGCCGGGTTGTCGGTACCGCGCATGGCTCCCAGCGTGGGCACGGCCGCCAGCAGCGCGCGGGTGTAGGGGTGCTGCGGGGCGGCAAACAGGCGGGCGCAATCGCCCTCTTCCACCTTGTCGCCGCGCAACATCACCACCACCCGGTCGGCCATCTCGGCCACCACACCCATGTCGTGGGTGATGAACAGCACGCCCATCTGCATCTCATCTTGCAGCAGGCGGATCAGCGACAGCACCTGGGCCTGGATGGTCACGTCCAGCGCGGTGGTGGGCTCGTCGGCAATCAGCAGGCGAGGTTTGCAGGACAAGGCCATGGCAATCATTACCCGCTGGCGCATGCCACCCGAGAGCTGGTGCGGGTAGCGGCCCAGCACGCTCTGCGCCTCGGGGATGCGCACCAGATCGAGCATGCGCAACGCCTCGGCACGGGCGGCGGCGCGGCCCAGGTGCTGGTGCAGGCGGATGGATTCGGCGATCTGCTCGCCCACGGGGAACACCGGGTTCAGCGAGGTCATGGGCTCCTGAAACACCATCGCCATCTCGGCACCCCGGATGCCGCGCAGGGCGGCCGGGCTGGCCTGGGCCAAATCCAGCGTGCTGCCATCGCGCCGGTGGAACTGCATGCTGCCGCCAGTGATGCGCCCGCCGCCGTTTTCTACCAACCGCATCAGCGCCAAGGACGATACCGACTTGCCCGAGCCCGACTCGCCCACCATCGCCAGGGTTTCGCCCGCGTTGACGTGGAACGACAGGTCGCGCACGGCATCCACCACGCGCTCCTTGGTTTCAAACCTTACGCTTAAGCGCTGGACATCCAGCACCCGGCGGCTGCCCTCCCCTGCGGGCCCACTCACGCAGGCGCTCCCAGGCTGGCGCGCAAGGTGACCGGCTTAGGCTGCACCAGCCGGGCAGGCCGCACCGGTTTAGCCGGTTTGGGGGGCAGGCTGGTGCTGCTCCACACCTGGGCACCTTCCACAAACACCTTGAGTTCGCCAGGGGCAAAACGGGCCCAGGGCTCGTCGGCGGTGAGCGGCTCGGTGGCGACCAGCACCATGCGGTCGGTTTCGCTATTGCCTTGGCGCAGGTCCAGCGTCATATCGCAGTCGATCAAGCGGGCGGTCTGGAACGGATGCTGGCGCGATACCCAGCTGAGGTTGGTAGAGCAGTGCGCGTACATGGCCTCGCCGTTGGACAGCAAAAAGTTGAACGTGCCGTGGCTGGCGATGCGTCGCACCAGATCGGCCAGCACCGGGGCCACCTGTTTCCAGCTGGGCGGGCAGGCCCCTTTAAAGGCGCTGCGCAGTTCTTGCAACATCCAGCAAAAGGCTTTTTCGCTGTCGGTGGTGCCCACCGGCAGGTAGTTGCCGCGCAGATTGGGGTGGTAATTTTTGAGGTCGCCATTGTGGCAAAACACCCAGTGCTGGCCCAGCCATTCGCGCTGGAACGGGTGGCAGTTGGACAGGGTCACCGCACCCTGGGTGGCCTTGCGGATATGCGCCAGCACCGACTTGGATTTGATCGGGTAGCTGCGCACAAAGTCGGCCAGGGCCGAGTCGCTGGCGCGCCCGTCGTCGATAAACACCCGGCAGCCGGTGCGTTCGTAGAAAGCAATGCCCCAGCCATCGGCATGTTCACCGGTTTGCCCGCCGCGTGCGGAAAACCCGGTAAACGAGAAGTTAATGCTGGCGCTACTGTTGCAGTTCATGGCGAGCATTTGGCACATGGTGTTTCTTTCAAGTCGCCCTGCGCAGTTGCAAGAATCAGGCCCTTGCTAGGCCCGGGGCAACGTCACGCCGACTTGGCCTTGGTACTTGCCGCCCCGGTCTTTGTAGCTGACCTCACAGACCTCGTCGCTTTCAAAGAACAGCACCTGGGCGCAGCCTTCACCGGCATAAATTTTGGCCGGCAGCGGCGTGGTGTTGCTGAATTCCAGGGTCACATAACCCTCCCACTCGGGCTCGAACGGGGTCACGTTGACGATGATGCCGCAGCGGGCGTAGGTGCTTTTGCCCAGGCAGATGGTCAGCACATTGCGCGGAATACGGAAGTACTCCATGGTGCGGGCCAGCGCAAAGCTGTTCGGCGGGATGATGCAGCTGTCGCCCGAGAAATCGACAAAGCTTTTTTCGTCGAAGTTCTTCGGGTCCACCACGGTGCTGTGGATGTTGGTGAAGACCTTGAATTCGGGCGCGCAGCGGATGTCGTAGCCGTAGCTGCTGGTGCCGTAGCTGATGATTTTGTTACCGTCACGTTCGCGGATCTGGCCGGGCTCGAAGGGCTCGATCATCCCGGTTTGCTCGGCCATACGGCGAATCCATTTGTCGCTTTTGATAGTCATACACAGTCTCTCAAGTTGGCGGCGATTGTAACCCGCGCCACAGCAAATCGCTACCAAAGTAATAGCTATATGCGTATACGATATATGCGCTAACGGTCTATTTGGCTTGAGAAATCACCGTCCGCTCCACGGCCCGGTCGTCGGCCAGGATGATCAGGCTGAACAGCAGCTCGTCCAGGCTCTGCGCGCGCGCTGTCTTACGTGCCAGCAAGTGCGTGGCCTGCGGGTTCAGCACCACAAAGTCGGCCTCGCAGCCCACCGCCAAATTACCCACCACGCCGCCCAGGCCCAGCGCCGCCGCTGCGCCCGCCGTGTGCTGCCACCACAGATTTTGCGGATTGAGCGACAGGCCAGGCTTGGTTTGCCCCTCCCGCCCCACGTAGTAGGCCGCACGCATGGTGTGGAACGGGCTGAAGCTGGTGCCGCCGCCCACGTCGCTGGCCAGGCCGTAGCCAAAGCCGATGCGGTCTGCGCCCGCGTAGTCAAAAAAGCCGCTGCCCAGAAACAGGTTGCTGGTCGGGCTGATGGCAGCCACGGTACCGGTGTCGCGCATCAGGGCGCGGTCTGCATCGTCAAAGTGGATGCAATGGGCGTACACGGCGCGCGGGCGCAGCAGGCCAAAACCTTCGTACACGCCCAGGTAACTGCGGGCATCGGGAAACAACTCTTGGGCCCAGGCGATTTCGCCCAGGTTTTCGGCCACGTGGGACTGCACCCACACATCCGGGTACTTGGCCGCCAGTTCGCCCGCGCCGCGCAACTGGGCGGGCGTGCTGGTGGGCGCAAAACGCGGGGTGATGGCGTAGCCCAGGCGGTCCACGCCGTGCCAGCGCTGGATGAGGGCCTCGGTGTCGATCAGGCTTTGCTCGGTGTCGTCGCGCACGCCGTCGGGCGAGTTGCGGTCTTGCAGCACCTTGCCGGTGATCAGGCGCAGCTGGTGCTTTTGGGCCTCGGCAAACAAGGCATTGACCGAGGTGGGGTGCGAGGTGGCAAAGGCCAGCGCGGTGGTCACACCATTGCGCAATAGCTCCGCTACAAAAAAAGTAGCTACTTCCGCAGCATGGTCGGGCGCGGAGAACTTTTTTTCTGCGGGAAACGTGTAGTTCTCCAGCCAGGGCAGCAGGCCGTCGGCGGGCGAACCGATGATGTCGGTCTGCGGATAGTGGATGTGCATGTCCACAAAGCCCGGCGCAAGGATGCGGCCCGGCAGGTGCTCGACCGGCAGGCCGGGATATTTGGGGCCCAGCGTGCGGTACGGGCCGACGGCTTGCACCCGTTGGGTGCCCGACGCATCAGGACCGACCACCAGCAGGCCATCTTCTTCAAAGATAGCCGAGTGGTCGGGGGCAAAACGGAGGATGGCGGCGCGGTAAGCTTTCATAGGCCAATAGCTTACGCATAATTCGGACCATTTCTTAACCCCTCTGACCATGACCGCCCTGCCCCCCATCCCCACCAGCACCGAAGCCCTGGCCCGTGTTTCCCCGGCCGAATGGTCAGCGGTACTCTCCGGCCCGGCCGAACAAGCCGCCCCCTGGATCACCGCTGCCGCCACCCTGGGCCGCGCCAATGCCCAGGCCGTGCTAGGCCAGTGGTATTTGGACGGCCACGGCGTGGCGCGCAACCCGGCCCAGGCCCTGCACTGGTTTCTCAAGGCAGCCGAGCAAGGCCACGCCATCGGCTCCAACATGGCCGGGCGCTGCCTGGAAAACGGCTGGGGCGCGCCCATCGACCTGTTTGCCGCCGTGGCCTGGTACAAAAAAGCCGCCAGCCTGGGGCTGGATGCCGGGCTGTACAACCTGGCCAACCAGCATGCCGAAGGTAAAAGCGTGCCGCAAGACCACGCCGCCGCCTTGCAGCTCTACCGCCAGGCCGCCGATCTGGGCCACGCCAAGTCCATGACCAAAATAGGCCGCTACTACGAGGACGGGCTGGTGGTAGAGAAAGACGTGGAGGCGGCCTTCTTCTGCTACCAGGAAGCCGCCCAGGGCGGTGACTTTCGCGGCCAGTTCAACTATGCAGGCATGCTGGCCGCACGCGGACGGCTGCCCGAGGCGCTGCAATGGCTGAACAAGGTGCCGCTGACCGCCACCCCGGCCTATCTGCAAAAAGTGGGCGCAGTGTTGCGGGATTCGGGCGTGGCCGAGTTTGCGGCGGTGGGGGCCAAGATGCTGGCCCAAGCTACCTCAGCGTAACTCGCTGGGCGCACGCCCAGTCCAAGCCTTGAAGGCCCGCGAAAAGCTCTTTTCGTTCAAAAAACCCACCGTGTGCGCGATCTGCTTCACCGGCCAGTCGGTGCGGTGCAGCAGGTCTAGCGCCACTTCACGGCGCACCTCGTCGCGCAGCGCCTGTAGCGACACGCCCTCCAACTGCAATTGCCGGTGCAGGCTGCGGGTGGACACGCCCAGCGCCACGGCCAGCGCCTCGGCATTGCGCAGCTCGCCCGAACGGGTGCGCAGCAGCGCCCGCACGCTTTGCTGCAACAGCCGGTCGTGCCGGTACTGCAATACCGTCAAGGGCAGCGCCCGCTCCAGCATGGTTTGCAGGGCGGATTCGTCGCGGCGCAGGGCCAGGCCCAGGTAGCGGGCATCGAAGCGAAAGCCCGCCTGCGGCGCGTTGAACACCGTGGGCCCCGGAAAAATCAGCGGATACACCTGCCCATGCGCGGGCTCGGGGAACGGAAACGCCACGCAGCGCAGCGGAATGCGCGAGTCGATGGCCCAGCAGGCATAGCCGTGCAGGTAGCGCAGGCTGGTCACCAAACAAAATTCGCGCAGGGGGCCAAAGTCTTGCTGCTCGGCCAGCGTCACCACGGCCTCGTCGCCTTCAATATGCAGGGATAGCTCCAGGTCGCCCGTTAGCAAGCGGTGGTGGCGGCACCAGCGCTGGATGGCCACCCCCAGGTTGGGCGCACCCAAGGATGCCCGGCACAGCAGGCCGTAACTCCCCCAAGGCAGCTTGCGCGAAAACCAGCCCAGGGCTTCGTCGTCCAACTCGCGCATGGCTGCATTGCAGAGCGTCTCCATCTGCGCTGCCGTGATGCAGGCCTGCGGATCGACCAACAGAGCTGGCGCAATTTGTGCAGCCTGCAAGGCCAGGCCAGGGTCTTGGCCGTAGCGCTCGTAAGCCAGCAAAACCGCCTGCACAAAGGCGATGGGTGTGGCGGCACGGGGGGATGCGTTGGCAGCAGCGGGGGAACGGGGTGGCATGGGCCGGAGGCTACGCAACTTTGGCACGATTTGCAACCACATTGGCAAGCATTGATTGCCCCACAGGCCGACACTAACGCGAACTATCTGAGGAGACACCCCCATGGCCCACCTGCCTTCGCTTTCATTCCACCTTGGCGACACCATAGCCATGCTGCGCGACACAGTGCAGAGCTTTTCCGCCGCCGAGATCGCCCCGCGCGCCGCCGCCATCGACCACGACAACCAGTTTCCCGCCGACCTGTGGAAGAAGCTGGGCAGCCTGGGCCTGCACGGCATGACGGTGTCCGAAGAATACGGCGGCACCGAAATGGGCTACCTGGCCCACATGGTGGCGATGGAAGAGGTGTCCCGCGCCAGCGCATCCGTTGGCCTGAGCTACGGCGCGCACTCCAACCTGTGCGTCAACCAGTTGCACCGCAACGGCACAAAGTCTCAAAAAGACCAGTACCTGCCCAAGCTGGTCAGCGGCGACCACGTGGGGGCCCTGGCCATGAGCGAGCCCAATGCGGGCTCCGACGTGGTCAGCATGCAGCTGCGCGCTGACTTAAAGGCCGACCGCTACGTGCTCAACGGCTCCAAGATGTGGATCACCAACGGCGGCGATGCCGACACCCTGGTCGTCTACGCCAAGACCGACATCCACGCCGGTGCCAAGGGCATGACCGCCTTCATTATTGAGAAGAGCTTCCAAGGCCTGAGCTTCGGTACCAAGCTGGACAAAATGGGCATGCGCGGCTCTAACACCTACCCGGTGTTTTTTGCGGACTGCGAAGTGCCTGCCGAGAACGTGCTGGGCGGTGTGGGCCAGGGTGTCAAAGTGCTGATGTCGGGCCTGGACTACGAGCGCACCGTGCTGTGCGGCGGCCCGCTGGGCATCATGGCGGCCTGCATGGACGTGGTGCTGCCCTACGTACACGACCGCAAGCAGTTTGGCCAAAGCATTGGCGAATTCCAGCTGATGCAGGGCAAGCTGGCCGACATGTACACCACCTGGCAAGCCTGCCGCGCGTATGGCTATGCCGTGGCAGCCGCCTGCGACCGGGCCGACCATGCCCGCACGCTGCGCAAAGATGCCGCCGGGGCCATCCTGTATCTGGCCGAAAAAGCCACCTGGATGGCGGGCGAAGCCATCCAGATCCTGGGCGGCAACGGCTACACCAACGAATACCCCACGCCCCGCCTGTGGCGCGATGCCAAGCTGTTTGAGATCGGCGCGGGCACCAGCGAAATCCGCCGCATGCTGATTGGCCGTGAGCTGTTTGCAGAAACCATGTAAGTACCGCACCATGCAAGTCCTGAAATCCCAGCTCCAACCCCGCGACCCGGCCTTCCGTGCCAACGCAGATGCCATGCGCACCCTGGTGCAAGACCTGCGCGAAAAAGCATCCGTTGCCGCCCTGGGCGGCGGTGAGGTGGCCCGCCAGCGCCACACCGCGCGCGGCAAACTGCTGCCGCGCGACCGCGTGGCCCAGCTGCTCGACCCCGGCACGCCCTTTTTGGAAGTGGGGCAACTGGCGGCCTATGGCATGTACGACGGCGAAGCCCCCGCTGCCGGGCTGATCACCGGCGTGGGCCGCATCAACGGCATCGAATGCATGGTGGTGGCCAACGATGCCACCGTCAAAGGCGGCACCTACTACCCGCTCACGGTCAAGAAGCATCTGCGCGCGCAAGAAATTGCCATGCAAAACCACCTGCCCTGCATCACCCTGGTGGATTCGGGCGGGGCCTTTTTGCCGCGCCAGGACGAAGTCTTTCCCGACCGCGACCACTTTGGCCGCATCTTTTACAACCAGGCCCAAATGAGCGCGATGGGCATTGCGCAAATCGCCGTGGTAATGGGCTCGTGCACCGCAGGCGGGGCCTACATGCCCGCCATGAGCGACGAAACCATCATCGTCAAAAACCAGGGCACCATCTTCCTGGGCGGCCCGCCACTGGTGAAAGCCGCCACCGGCGAAGTCGTCACCGCCGAAGACCTGGGCGGGGGCGACGTGCACACCCGTATCTCTGGCGTGGCCGACCACCTGGCCGACAACGACCAGCACGCCCTGCTGATCGCCCGCAACATCGTTGGCAACCTGAACCGGCAAAAGCCCACCACCGTGAAGCTGGAATCCAGCGAAGAGCCGCTGTACGACCCCGCAGAGATCTACGGCGTGGTGCCGCTAGACGCACGCAAGCCCTATGACGTGCGCGAAATCATCGCCCGCACCGTGGATGGCTCGCGCTTTGACGAATTCAAGGCCCGCTATGGCAGCACGCTGGTTACCGGCTTTGCCCGGCTGTACGGCATGCCGGTGGGCATCCTCGCCAACAACGGCATTTTGTTTGGCGAGTCGGCCCAGAAAGGCGCGCACTTTATCGAGCTGTGCGCGCAGCGCGGCATCCCGCTGGTGTTCTTGCAGAACATCACCGGCTTCATGATTGGCCGCAAGGTGGAGAACGGCGGCATCGCCAAAGACGGGGCCAAGATGGTCACCGCCGTGGCCACCGCCGCCGTGCCCAAGATCACCATGCTGGTGGGCGGCAGCTTTGGCGCGGGCAACTACGGCATGTGTGGCCGGGCCTATTCGCCCCGCTTTCTGTGGATGTGGCCCAACGCGCGCATCAGCGTGATGGGCGGCGAGCAGGCGGCGGGCGTGCTGGCTACCGTGAAGCGCGAAGGGATCGAGGCCAAAGGCGGCCAGTGGTCGGCGGCGGACGAATCGGCCTTCAAAGACCCGATCCGCGCCCAGTACGAGCTGCAAGGCCACCCTTACTACGCCACGGCCCGGCTGTGGGACGACGGCGTGGTGGACCCGGCGCAAACCCGGCGCGTACTGGGCCTGTCGCTGGCCAGCGCACTGAATGCGCCCATCCAGCCCACGCAGTTCGGCCTTTTCCGCATGTGAGTTTGTATGTACACCACCCTAGAAATCGAACACCAGGGCAGCGCCGCCTGGCTGTGGATGAACAAGCCCGAGGTGCACAACGCCTTTGACGAAACCCTCATCACCGAGCTGACCCAGGCCCTGCTGGCGCTGGATGCCGACCCCGCCGTGCGCGCCGTGGTGCTGGCGGGCCGGGGCAAAAGCTTTTCGGCCGGGGCCGACCTGGGCTGGATGCAGCGCCAGGGCGCGGCCACGCTGGAAAAGAACGTGGACGATGCGCGCCAACTGGCGAATCTGTTCCGCACCTTGTCTTGCATGGCCACCCCCACCATCGCCCGCGTACACGGTGCGGCGCTGGGCGGCGGCATGGGCCTGGCTGCTGCCTGCGACATCTGCGTGGCCTCCAGCAAGGCGCAGTTCGCCACCTCGGAAGTGCGCTTTGGCATCATCCCCGCCGCCATCAGCCCCTACGTGCTGCGTGCCATAGGCGAACGCCACGCCTACCGCTACTTCCAAACGGCAGAGCGCATCAGCGCCGAGCGCGCCCTGGCCCTTGGCTTGGCGCACGAAGTCGCTGCGCCCGAAGCGCTGGATGCCACCGTACACACCCTGCTGGAGGCCTTGCAGGCCGGTGGGGCCGGCGCGCAAGCCGCCGCCACCGCGCTGATCCGCGCCGTCGCCAACCACCCCATCGACGATGCCCTGGTGGAAGACACCGCCCAGCGCATCGCCCGCCTGCGCGCCACGCCCGAGGCCCGCGAAGGCCTGGAGGCATTTCTTGAAAAGCGCGCGCCCTCTTGGGTTGCGTAAGGAAACACCATGTTCAACAAAATCCTGATTGCTAACCGGGGTGAGATCGCCTGCCGGGTCATCAAGACGGCCCGCCGCATGGGTATCCGCACCGTGGCGGTGTACTCCGAGGCCGATGCCAACGCCCGCCACGTGCGCCTGGCCGACGAGGCCGTGTGCATTGGCCCGGCAGCGGCCCGCGAGTCGTACCTGGTAGCAGACAAAATCCTGGCCGCCGCGCTGCAAACCGGTGCCCAGGCGGTGCACCCCGGCTACGGATTTTTGTCCGAGAACGCCGACTTTGCCGATGCCTGCGCCCAGGCCGGCGTGGTCTTCATCGGCCCGCCGGCATCTGCCATCCGCGCCATGGGCAGCAAATCTGCCGCCAAAACTTTGATGGAAAAAGCCGGTGTACCCCTGACCCCCGGCTACCACGGCGACAACCAGGACCCCGAATTTCTGGCCGCGCAAGCCGACAAAATTGGCTACCCGGTGCTCATCAAGGCCAGCGCAGGCGGCGGCGGCAAAGGCATGCGCCGGGTGGACGCGGCGGCCGATTTTGCGGCATCGCTGGTGTCGTGCAAGCGCGAAGCCATCAACGCATTCAACAACGACCATGTGCTGATCGAAAAGTACGTGCTCCAGCCGCGCCACATCGAAATCCAGGTGTTTGGCGACAGCCTGGGACACTGCGTCTACCTGTTCGAGCGCGACTGCTCGGTGCAGCGCCGCCACCAGAAGGTGCTGGAAGAAGCCCCCGCCCCCGGCATGACCGCCGAGCGCCGCGCCGCCATGGGCACCGCCGCCGTCAACGCCGCCCTGGCCGTGGGCTATGTGGGCGCAGGCACGGTGGAGTTCATTGCCCACCAGGATGGGGCCTTCTACTTCATGGAAATGAACACCCGGCTGCAGGTGGAGCACCCGGTGACCGAGATGGTCACCGGGCTGGACCTGGTGGAATGGCAGTTGCGCGTGGCCTCGGGCGAGCCCCTGCCGCTGGCGCAGGAGCAACTGGTGCTGACCGGCCATGCCATCGAAGCGCGCATCTACGCCGAAGACCCGGACAAGGGCTTTCTGCCCTCCACCGGCCGCCTCAGCCACCTGCTGCCCCCGGCCGCTTCGGCCCATGTGCGCATCGATACCGGAGTCGAGCCGGGCGACGAAATAACCCCGCACTACGACCCGATGATCGCCAAGCTGATCGTCTGGGATGCCGACCGCACCCAGGCCCTGGCCCGCATGCGCCAGGCGCTGGCCGACTACCAGATCGTCGGCGTGGCCAACAACGTGGCCTTCTTGCAGCGCCTGGTGAGCACGCCCTCGTTTGCCGAAGCCAAGCTGGACACCGCACTCATCGAACGCGAGCAGGAGCACCTGTTCCCTGCCCTGGCCCAGGCCGTGCCCGCAGACGTATGGATGCTGGCCGCGCTGACCGTGCTGCAAAGCCAAACCGATGCCGCCGCCCTGCCCACCATGGAACCCGACTCGCCCTGGCGCGTGCTGGACGGCTGGCGGCTCAACGGCACTTCGCAGCAAACCATCACCCTGCGCAGTGGCGAGACGGAGCAGGCTGTGACCGCCGAAGTGGTGACAGACGGCGTGCTGCTCGGCCTGGGCGGTGACCCCGTGCTGGCCCGCCGCACTGGCCCATCACAAGTGCAGTTGGGCGAGCGCCGCCTCCATGCCACGGTGGTGGCCCAGGCCGCGCAGTTGCACGTGTTCTGCCACGGCCAAAGCTGGGCGCTGACGAAGGTAGAGCTGCAACAGGGCGAAGGTGGCGACGATGCCCACGGCGGTATCCACGCCCCCATGCCCGGCAAGGTGATTGCCCTGCTGGCCACAGTGGGCACCACGGTAGAAAAAGGCATGCCCCTGCTGGTACTGGAAGCCATGAAGATGGAGCACACCATCCACGCACCCGCCAAGGGCACCGTCAAGGGCTTCTATTTCAGCGCGGGGGAACAGGTGGGCGATGGGGTAGATTTGGTGGATTTCGAGGCCACGCCGTCATGAGCCAAACAAGCAATTTTGTGCGCATCATCGAGATGGGCCCGCGCGATGGCCTGCAAAACGAAAAGCAGCTCGTCTCCACCGCCACCAAGCTGGAACTGATCGAGCGCCTGGCCGATGCCGGGCTGCGCGAGATCGAGGCCACCTCCTTCGTTTCCCCCAAATGGGTGCCGCAGATGGGCGATGCTGCCGAGCTGATGCGCGGCCTGGTGCACCGCCCCGGCGTGACCTACCCGGTGCTGACCCCCAACCTGCAAGGCTTTGAAGCCGCGATGGCGGCAGGGGCCGACAACGTGGCGGTATTCGCCGCCGCCTCCGAGGCGTTTTCGCAAAAGAACATCAACTGCTCGATCGCCGAATCCCTGGCCCGCTTCGCCCCGCTGATGGCCGCCGCCCAGGCCCAAGGCGTACGGGTGCGCGGCTACGTATCGTGCGTGGTGGGCTGCCCGTACGAGGGCATCGTCGCCCCCCAGCGCGTGGCCGATGTGGCCGGGCAATTGCTGGCGATGGGCTGCTACGAGGTATCGCTTGGCGACACGATTGGCGTGGGCACGCCCGACGCGGTGCTGCGCATGCTGGAGGCCGTGGCGCAGCAGGTGCCGGTAGCCCAATTGGCAGGCCACTACCACGACACTTTTGGCATGGCGATTGCCAACGTGTACGCCTCGTACCAGTTCGGCCTGCGCGCCTTCGACAGCTCGGTCGGCGGCCTGGGCGGCTGCCCCTACGCCAAGGGTGCTACCGGCAATGTGGCCACCGAAGACCTGGTGTATCTACTGCACCAGTTGGGCGCGGACACCGGTATTGACCTGGACCGGCTGGTGGACTGCGGCACGTGGATCAACGCCCAGCTGGGCCGCGCATCCGCCTCACGGGTCGGGCGGGCGCTGCTGGCAAAGCGGGCTGGCAGCTAATACGGCACTCTGCATTTGCTATTTATTCAATAGCTACTTGCGCAGGTGCAATATGCGCTAGCGGCCTATTTCATTCAAATTTTTCAAAGTACGCCTGCAAGCGCCCCATCAGTGCCTTTTTTTGTTCTTGGTCGATAAAACTGGCCTCAAAGCTGTTGGCGGCCAGCTGGTAGGCGTGCTGGGCGGTGAGGCCGGTGGCGGCGAAGGTTTGGAGGAAGTTCTCGTTCAGGTAGCCGCCGAAGTAGGCCGGGTCGTCGGAATTGACCATCGCCACCAGGCCTGCGTCGAGCAGCGCGCCCAGGTTGTGGTCGGCCAGGTTCGGGAACACGCAGAGCTTTTGGTTGGACAGCGGGCACACCGTGAGCGGGATGCGGTCGCGGGCCAGGCGCTGCATCAGCACCGGGTCTTGGGTGGACTGCACGCCGTGGTCAATGCGCTCCACGTGCAACACGTCCAGCGCGCTCCAGATGTAGGCCGGGGGGCCTTCTTCGCCCGCGTGGGCTACCAGCCGGAAACCCAGTGCGCGGCAGCGGGCAAACACCTTGGCAAACTTCTCGGGCGGATGGCCAAGTTCACTCGAATCCAGACCGATGCCGATGAATTTATCGCGCAGCGGCAGGGCCAGCTCCAGGGTGGCGAACGCGTCTTCTTCGCTGAGGTGGCGCAGAAAGCACAGGATCAGCACCGCACTGATGTCCCACTCTTTTTGCGCATCGACGCAGGCGCGGTGCAGGCCGTGGATCACGGTGTCCATCGCCACGCCGCGCGCGGTGTGGGTTTGCGGGTCGAAGAAAATCTCGGTGTGCGCTATGTTATCTATAGCAGATCGCGCAAGGTAGGCGTGCGCCATGTCGTAAAAATCTTGCTCTTTAAGCAGCACGCTGGCCCCGGCGTAGTAGATGTCCAGAAAGCTTTGCAGATTGGTAAAGGCGTAGGCGCTGCGCAACTCTTCCACGCTGGCGTAGGGAATGGCGACCTGGTTGCGCTGGGCCAGGGCAAAAATCAGCTCGGGCTCCAGCGAGCCTTCGATGTGGATGTGCAGCTCGGCCTTGGGCATGCCGCGCAGCAGGTCGGGTAGGCGGTGGGCGGGGATATTTTTGACAATCATGGGGGACTCCTGGTTCGGTGCAGTCGGAAACTGCAAGCTCTGTGCCCAAGTGTCGCATCCACAAACACAAAAGCCGCTGGGCAAGAGCGGCTTTTGGCATATTGGCGGGGATGCCCCCACCCCGACCCTCCCCCGGCGGGGGAGGGAGAAGCTTTACTTGCCGCCGGGGATCTTGCCTTCTACGCCTTTAACGTAGAAATTGACACCACCCAAGAACGCATCGTCGGCCACCGTATCTTTGGCCACCACCACCTTGCCGGACTGGTCCATGATCGGGCCCTTCCAGATCACGAAGCTGCCGTCGGCCAGGCCTTTTTTGATCTCTTCGACCTGGGTTTTGGTTTCCGCAGGCACGTCGTCGGCGATGGAGACGATGTCGATTGCGCCTTCCTTCACGCCCCACCAGCTCTTGCCCGCAGCCCACTTGCCGTCCAGCGCGTCTTTGGTGGTCTTGATGTAGTACGGGCCCCAGTTGATCACGGCGGAAGCCAGGTGGGCCTTGGGGCCGTAGGCGGTCATGTCCGAATCCCAGCCGAAAGCGCGCTTGCCCTTGGCTTCGGCGGTTTTCAGCACGGCGGGGGAATCGGTGTTTTGGAACAGCACGTCGGCACCACCGTTGATCAGCGCGGTAGCGGCTTCGGTTTCTTTCGGTGGGCTAAACCATTCGTTGACCCAGACCACCTTGGTCTTGATCTTGGGGTTCACGCTCTGCGCGCCCAGGGTGAAGCTGTTGATGTTGCGGATGACTTCGGGGATTGGGATGGAGCCCACCACGCCCAAGGTGTTGGTCTTGGTCATCTTGCCTGCGATCACGCCGGCCATGTACGCGCCCTCATAGGTGCGGCTGTCGTAGGTGGCCATGTTGTCGGCGTTCTTGTAGCCGGTGGCGTGCTCAAACTTTACGTCCTTGCTGTCGGCGGCCACTTTCAGCATGGGTTCCATGTAGCCGAAGGTAGAGCCAAAAATCAGCTTGTTGCCCTGGCCCACCATGTCGCGGAAGACGCGCTCGGCATCGGCCGATTCGGGCACGCTTTCGACAAAGCTGGTGACGATCTTGTCGCCCAGCTCTTTTTCCAACGCCTTGCGGCCGTTGTCGTGGGCAAAGGTCCAGCCGCCATCGCCCACCGGGCCGACGTAGGCAAAGGCAATTTTCAGCGGCTCGGGCTTGGGGGCCTCCACCACCGGGGCCGACGCTGCGGGCGCAGCCGCCGGGGCCGCTACGGGCTCTTCCTTTTTGCCACAGCCCACCAGGGCCGCCGCCACCGCAGACGCGGCAGCCAATTGGATCAGGGTACGTTTCTTCAGGTCGGTCATGTGATTTCACTTTCTGGGGTTTGCAAGGAGAAAACAGGGTGTAACAAAATGATTATGAACTTGGGAAGAACGGTTTACCCAAGGACGCGGGCATGTTGATGCGAATCCACGCCGGGTTGCGCGAAATCAGCGCCAGCACCACGATGGTGGCCAGATAAGGCAGCATGCTCAGCAGCTGGGCCGGCACCTCCACCCCCACGCTTTGCAGGTGGAATTGCAGCATGGTCACGCCGCCGAACAGGTAGGCCCCCAGCAGCACCCGGGTGGGCCGCCAGGTGGCAAAGGTGGTCAGCGCCAGCGCAATCCAGCCCTTGCCTGCCACCATGCCCTCCACCCACAAGGGCGTGTAGGCCAGCGAGATAAACGCACCCGACAGCCCGCACAGCGCGCCGCCCAGCACCACCGCCAGCAGGCGGATGCGCCGCACCGGGTAGCCCAGCGCGTGGGCCGACTCGGGCGATTCGCCCACCGCGCGCAGCACCAGGCCGCTGCGGGTGCGGTACAAAAACCAGACCAGCCCTGCCACCAGCGCCATCGCCCCGTACACCAGCGGGTGCTGGCGAAACAGCGCCGGGCCGAGCAGCGGAATATCGCCCAGCACCGGCACGGCAAACTGGATGCGCTCGGGCAGTTTGGCCTGCACATAGCTGATGCCGGCAAACGCCGAAAACCCGCCGCCAAACAGGCTCAAGGCCAGGCCGGTGGCGTACTGGTTGGTGTTGAGCCAAATCACTAGCACGCCAAACAGCGCCGCCAGCAGAGCCCCCACGCCCATGCCCGCCGCAAAGCCCAGCCAGTCGCTGCCGGTGTGCACCACCGTGGCGTACCCGGCAATGGCGGCACACAGCATCATGCCCTCGGCCCCCAGGTTGACGATGCCGGCTTTCTCATTGACCAACAGGCCCAGGGCGGCCAGCGCCAGCACCGTGCCCGCACTCAGCGTGGCGGCAAATAACAAGGCATACGATTCCATCACGCCCCCTTTCTAAAACGGACGCGGTAAGCGATCAAGGTGTCGCAGGTCAGCAAGGTGAACAGCAGCAGGCCCTGGAACACGCCCGTCAGTGATTTCGGCAGGCCCAGGCGCGACTGCGCCAGCTCACCGCCGATGTAGAACATGCTCATCAGCACCGCCGAGAACACCATGCCCACCGGGTGCAGCCGCCCCACAAAGGCCACGATGATGGCCGCAAAACCATAGCCCGCCGGGACCGACAGCGTGAGCTGGCCAATCGGCCCGGCCACCTCCAGCGCACCGGCCAGCCCCGCCGCGCCGCCCGACACCAGCAGCGCCACCCACAGCGCCTTGCGCGATGAAAACCCTGCATACCGCGCCGCAGCCGGGGCCAGCCCGCCCACCTGCTGGGCAAACCCGGCCCGCGTGCGGAACAAAAACACCCACAGCACCAGCACCCCCACCAGTGCAATCAACAAGCCAATACTGACCCGCGAGCCGGTAAACAGCCGGGGAATGCGGGTGATAGCCTCAAAATTTTTGGTTTGCGGAAAGTTGTAGCCCTGTGGGTCTTTCCAGGGGCCATCGACCATAAAACCCAGCAACTGCACCGCCACGTAGACCAGCATCAGGCTGACCAGAATCTCGTTGGCGTTGCACTTGTCGCGCAGCAGTGCGGTGATGCCGCCCCAGACCATGCCGCCCAGCACCCCGGCCAGCAAAATCGGCAGCACGATCCAGCCGCTGCTGGTTTTGTCGGCCAGCAGCGCCACGCCGCTGGCGCAAATGGCCCCGATCACGTACTGGCCCTCGGCCCCGATGTTCCACACATTAGAGCGAAAGCACACCGCCAGCCCCAGCGCAATGACCAACAGCGGCGTGGCCTTGACCATCAGCTCGCCCAAGGCGTAGGGCGTTTTGATGGGCTCCCAAAAGAACACCTGCAAGCCTTTGACCGGGTCTTTGCCCAGCGCGGCAAACAGGGCCACGCCAATCACCACCGTGAGCAGCAGCGCCAGGATGGGCGAGGCATAGCCCCAGAACTTGGACGGCTGGGGGCGGGCTTCAAGCTTCAACATGCAACACCTCGGGAATCGTCCACAAACCGCTCATCCATTCTCCAATCTGTGCCACCGTGGCATCGGCCCGCGCCACCGAGGGCGACAGCCGCCCCTTGGCAATGACGTGCAGCCGGTCGCATATTTCAAACAATTCGTCCAGCTCTTCGCTGACCACCAGCACCGCGCACCCGGCATCGCGCAGGGCCAGAATCTCGCCGCGTATTTGCGCCGCAGCGCCCACGTCCACGCCCCAGGTGGGTTGCGAGACGATCAGCAGGCGGGGCTTGGCGTCGATCTCGCGGCCCACAATAAATTTTTGCAGGTTGCCGCCCGACAGCGACTTGGCCGCCGCGTGTGGCCCGCCAGTTTTGACCTTGAACCGCTCGATGATGCTGTGCGCCTGCGCTTGCAGTGCCCCCAGCCGAATCCAGCCGCCCGCCCCCACCGCATCGCTGCGCGTCAACATCAGGTTGTGCGCCAGCCCCAGCGTGGGCACGGCACCCCGGCCCAGGCGTTCCTCGGGCACAAAATGCAGGCCCAGCGCCCGCCGCTGCTGGGGCCCCCAGCGCCCCACGGGCTGGCCCAGCACCTGCACCATAGCGGCTTCGGCCCGGGTGTCTTCGCCCGACAAGGCATACAGCAGCTCGCGCTGGCCGTTGCCCGAGACCCCGGCAATGCCCACCACCTCGCCCGCCTTGACCTGCAAATCAATGCCCTCCAGGTCCACACCAAACTGGTCCTCGCGGGCCAGCCGCAGGCCGTGCACGTGCAGCGTGGTGGCCCCGGTTGGCACGCTACGGTGTTGCAGCGCGGGCGGCTCGGCACCGATCATCAGGCGGCTCAGCGAGGTGTTTGTCTCCTCGGCCGGGTTGCACACGCCGGTCACCTTGCCGCCACGCAGCACCGTACAGGCGGTACACAGGGCGCGGATTTCGTGCAGCTTGTGGCTGATATAGAGGATGCTGCAGCCTTCAGACACCAACTGTTTGAGCACCACAAACAGCTTTTCCACCGCCTGCGGGGTCAGCACCGAGGTGGGCTCGTCCAGGATCAGCAGTTTGGGGTTGGTGAGCAGCGCACGGATGATTTCCACCCGCTGCATCTCGCCCACGCTCAGGGTGTGCACCGGGCGGCTGGGGTCAATGTCCAGGCCGTAGGCACTGGCCTTGGCGGTGATGCGTTGGGTCACCTCGGCCAGGCTGAGGCTTTTGTCCAGCCCCAGCCAGACGTTTTCGGCCACCGTCAGGGTGTCGAACAGGCTGAAATGCTGGAACACCATGCTGATGCCCAGCGCCCGCGCCTCTTGCGGGTTGCGGATCACGACCGGCTGGCCGTCAAATAGCACCGTGCCCTCGTCGGGCTTGACCGCGCCGTAGATGATCTTCATCAGCGTGGACTTGCCCGCGCCGTTTTCGCCCAGCACCGCATGCGCCTCGCCGGGCTGCACCGTCAGCGACACGCCGCAGTTGGCCACCACCGCCGGGTAGCGCTTGGTGATGTTCGTCAGTTGTAGCCTGGGTGGCGGGAGGGGTGGTGCCATGCGGTGCTCAAATTTATAAAAATAATGCCTCTAGCGCTTATGTTGCCTGCACAAGTAGCTACTTTTTTAATAGTAAACCCCGGCAAGACCCTGGCTGCGTCTGGAATACCCCAGCAAGCTCAGTGCCAGGCGCCTATAAATTGCGAACAATGGCCGTACACAGCCGGTAAACGCCGCGTATCCTAACCGGCAACCGCGCCTAGATCCGCCGCACAATGCACCAAAATGGGTGGTGCGACTATTGCATGTGATCCCTACAAGAATTGCCCACAAGGACCGACCCGCCATGACGACCCAACCCCTGCGCTTCATCCGGCGCGGCCAGACCATCACCCTGCACAACGTGCCGCCCGACCGCACCCTGCTGCAAGTGCTGCGCGAAGACATCGGTGCCACGGGCACGAAAGAGGGCTGCGGCGAAGGCGACTGCGGGGCCTGCACGGTGGTGCTGGCCGAACCCGAAAATGGCACGCTGCGCTTTCGCGCCATCAACAGCTGCATCCGCCTGGCCCACTCCATTAACGGCATGGCGTTATGGACGGTGGAAGACATCGCCCAGCCCAACGGCAGCCTGCACCCGGCGCAAGAAGCGATGGTGCAGTGCCACGGCTCCCAGTGCGGCTTCTGCACGCCGGGCTTTGTGATGAGCCTGTTTGGCATGTACCAAAACAACCAGGCCATCAGCCGCAGTGCAGCGCAAGAAGCCTTGTCCGGCAACCTGTGCCGCTGCACCGGCTACCGGCCGATTCTGGATGCCGCCCAGGCGATGGAGCACCTGCCCACCGTGCGCATCGACGAGGCCGCCTTGCTACAACATTTAGAGCAGCTTGCGCTCATCAGTCCTGCGCCAGAGGTCGATTTGGCTTATATCTCGCCACGCAATCTGGCCGAGCTGACCGCTGCCCGCGCCGCCCACCCGCAAGCCCAGATCGTGGCCGGGGCTACCGACGTGGGCCTGTGGGTGACCAAGATGCACAAGCACTTCGACCGCGTGATCGACGTGACCCAGGTGGCCGAGCTGCGCCAAACGATTCACCACGCCGACCACTTGCAGATCGGCGCCGCCGTCACCTTGCATGACGCGTTCACCGCCCTGGTCGCCAGCCGCCCGCAACTGCACAGCTTTGCCAGCCGCTTTGCCGGGCTGCCGGTACGCAACTCGGGCACGCTGGGCGGCAACGTGGCCAACGGCTCGCCAATTGGCGACTCGATGCCGCTGCTGATTGCGCTGGGGGCCACGGTGGTGCTGGCCAGCCAACGCGGGGAACGCGAGTTGCCTTTGGAAAACTTGTACACCGGCTACCGCACCAATGTGATGGCGGCGGATGAGGTGCTGGCGTGGATCACGGTGCCGCATGCAGGGGCCGAGTTCATGCGTGTTTACAAAATTTCCAAACGCTTCGACGATGACATTTCGGCCATCTGTTTGGCGCTGAGTCTGACGGTGGAAGATGGCATCGTCACAGCCGCCTCCATCGGCGTAGGCGGAGTGGCGGCCACCCCGGTGCGCGCCGTGCAAACCCAGGCCGCCCTGCTCGGCCAACCGTGGACACTGGCAACCGCCCACGCCGCCGCAGCGGCACTGCGCGCCGAATTCCAGCCCATCAGCGACATGCGGGCCAGCGCCGCCTATCGAAGCGAAGTCATGGGCAACCTGCTGCAACGCTTCTGGCTGGAAAGCCAGGGGCAAACCCAGATCAACCTGGCCACTTTCGACGTGGAGGCCTGCGCATGAACGCCCCTGACAAACTCCCACTTTCGACCGCCTCCGCCGGCACCAGCCAGCCGCACGAAAGCGCCCGCGCCCAGGTAGCGGGTGCGGCACAGTACGTGGACGACATGCCCGAGGTGCGCGGCACGCTGCATGCCGCCCCCATCCTGTCCACCGTGGCCCACGGCCGCCTCAACGGCGTGGACACCGCCGCCGCGCTGGCCATGCCCGGCGTGCACGCGGTGGTGTTGAGCAGCGACATCCCCGGCGACACCGTGCTGGCCGCGTTCTCGCACGACGAACCCATCTTTGCCAGCGACCGGGTGCAGCACATCGGCCAGGTCATCGGCCTGGTCGTGGCCGACACGGCCATGCAGGCCCGCGCCGCCGCCCGCGCCGTGACGCTGGATATCGAAGCCCTGCCCGCCCTGCTGGACGTGCGCGCGGCCCATGCCGCGCAAAGCTATGTGCTGCCGCCCGTGTTTGTGCGCCGGGGCGATGCCGCTGCGGCTTTGGCCAGCGCCCCGCACAGACTCACCGGCCAGCTCGAAGTGGGCGGCCAAGAGCACTTCTACCTGGAGGGCCAGATCGCCTACGTGCTGCCGCAAGAGCAAGGCCAGTGGCTGGTCTACTCCAGCACCCAGCACCCCGGCGAGGTGCAGCACTGGGTGTCGCACGCGCTGGCCATCGCCAACCACGCGGTCAAGGTCGAATGCCGCCGCATGGGGGGCGGCTTTGGCGGCAAGGAAACCCAGGCCGGGCACCTGGCCGTGTGGGCCGCCGTGGCGGCGAACAAGCTGCGCCGCCCCATCAAGCTGCGCTTCGACCGCGACGACGACTTCATGGTCACCGGCAAGCGCCACCCCTTCGCCTACGACTACACCGTGGGCTACGACGACGCAGGCCTGGTCTGCGGCCTGCAGCTCACCATGCTGGCCAACTGCGGCTTCAGCGCCGACCTCAGCGGCCCGGTGGCCGACCGCGCCGTCTTCCACGTAGACAACGCCTACTTTCTGGCCGATGTAGACATCGCCTCGTACCGCGTCAAAACCCACACCCAGAGCCACACTGCGTTTCGCGGTTTTGGCGGGCCGCAGGGCGTGATCGTGATTGAGACCATCCTCAGCGAGATCGCCCGGCAACTCAAGCTGGACCCGCTGGCCGTGCGCCGCCACAACCTGTACGACGCAGCCGACACGCCCAATGCACAGCGCAACATGACGCATTACCAAATGGAGGTGGAGGACAACATCCTGCACCCCATGCTCTTAAAATTAGAGCAGTCTGCGCAGTATGCATCTAGGCGCGAGGCCATTTTGGCTTGGAACGCGGCCAACCCGGTCATCCAGCGCGGCATCAGCATCACGCCGGTGAAGTTCGGTATCTCCTTCACCGCCACGCTGTTCAACCAGGCCGGAGCGCTGGTCCATGTCTACACCGACGGCAGCGTGCAGGTGAACCACGGCGGCACCGAGATGGGCCAGGGCCTGAACACCAAGGTGGCGCAGATCGTGGCCGACGAACTGGGCGTGCCCTTCGCCAGCGTGCTGGCCACGGCGGCCGACACCAGCAAGATACCCAACGCATCCGCCACGGCGGCCAGCAGCGGCACCGACCTGAACGGCCGCGCCGCCCAGTACGCCGCCCGCAATGTGCGCGACAACCTGGCCGCTTTTGCCGCCGGGCTAGACGGCTGCGGCGCCGGGGCGGTGCAGTTCAAAGGCGGCCAGGTCATCACCCCCAGCACCAGCCGCCCGTTTGCCGCCGTGGTGCAGCAGGCCTACGCCAACCGCATCCAGCTGTGGAGCGACGGCTTCTACCGCACGCCCAAAATCCACTACGACAAAACCACGCTGACGGGCCGCCCGTTCTACTACTTTGCCTATGGGGCAGCCTGCACCGAGGTGGCCATCGACACCCTGACGGGCGAGAGCCGCGTGCTGAAAATCGACATCCTCTACGACGCAGGCAGCAGCATCAACCCGGCCATCGACATCGGCCAGGTCGAAGGCGGCTTTGTGCAAGGCATGGGCTGGCTGACCACCGAGCAACTGGTGTGGAACGCCAAGGGATATTTGAGCACCCACGCCCCAAGCACCTACAAAATCCCCGCCACCGGCGACATCCCCGCGCACTTCAAGGTAGACCTGTGGGAGCAGCCAAACCGCGAGGACACCGTGTTCCGCAGCAAAGCCGTGGGCGAGCCCCCGTTCATGCTGGCCATCAGCGTGTTCGAGGCGCTGAAGGAGGCGATTGCCTCGGCACGGGGCGATGGCGCAGTGGTGCAACTGGCGGCACCGGCCACGGCAGAGAACGTGCTGTGGGCGCTGCGGATGGGGGGAAATCCGACGCACCTCCAGACAAAGAATGCTATATAAAATATAGCTACTAGCGCTTATAAAACCTGCGCTACAGGCCTATTTAACTGTCCGTCACGGAGAACCGCCCGGAGGGGTCAGAGCCCAAATGCGGGCCATCTTCACGCGCGTTCCCGTCTGCATCCGTCGCGCAATTGGGATCTGACCCCACCAGGCTGCCCCCATGCGTCACCACCCGGTTGCGGCCACGGTGTTTGGCCTCGTAGCAGGCACTGTCGGCGGCTTCCAGTACGGCGGCTACGTCGTGTAGCGCGGGGCTGAGCTGCACCACGCCAATGCTGGCCCCCAAGCGGAAAGCAGATTCACGCCAGTCCATGCGCCACGCGTCCACTCCGGCACGCACCTGTTCGGCAATTTTTTGCGCCCGGCCCAGAGTGCAGCCGGGCAGCAGGATGGCGAATTCGTCACCGCCCAGGCGGGCTACGGTGTCGCTCTGGCGCACATGGGATTCGAGCAGGCGGGCCATCTGGCGCAGCACTTCGTCGCCAGCGGCATGGCCGGCTGCGTCGTTGATGGCTTTGAAGTAGTCCAGGTCGATGAACATGGCGCAGCAGTCGGTATGGTCGGTGTGGCGCGACTGGGGTTGGTTGACCAGCTCGACAGCGTCGGCCAGCCGGGCCTCGAAGTCGCGGCGGTTGACCAGTTGGGTTAGGCTGTCGTGGGTGGCAGACCATGCCAATTCGTCGATGCGGGCGCGGGCGGCGGTCACGTCGTTCAAGATCCAGATCACCCCGGCGCTGGGGTCGCCGTCGATCACGCCGCGCCCGCGCATGCGCACCAGCAGGCTGCTGCCGTCTTTGCGCCGCATTTGCACGTCGCCGTCAAACGAGCCCTGGGTTTTAAAGGCCGCACGGTAGCGTTCGCCCACCGCCAAATAGGCTTCTGGCGAGGGATAGATCACGCCCGCATCCAGCCCCAGCAGCTCGCCCTCGGGGTAGCCAAACAGGTAATTGGCGTGGCTGCCCACCAGCTCGAAGCGGCTGTTCCGGGTGATGACGATGCCGACGGGCGAGTTTTTCAAAATCGCCATGAGCTGCTCGACCATGGCGTTCTGGGCCACCTGGGCCCGGCCCCGCTCCTTCATGACGTGGCGAAACACCTGGACCAGCTGGCCAATCTCGCCGCGCGCACGGGGCCAGTCGTCCCGTACCGTGTGCCCCGCCCCCAGCAGCAGTTGGGCCCGGTCGCGCAGCTGGGTGATGGGCCGGACGATGTTGGCAATCAACAGCGTAGAAAAAACCGCGCAAATGCCCATGATGCCCAGCACCACCAGCCAGGATCGGGCGTGGACCTGGCGCAGCGGTGCCAGGGCGTAGTCGGCGGCGGTGATGCGGGCTATTGTCCAACCAGCAGCGGGCACATCGGCGGTAGCCACCAGGTAATGCGGCAGGTCTGCCGAGCCGCTGGCACGCCCCTGGGCGATGACAGTGCCCAAGCCGGGCTCGTCGTCCACGCTTTGCATGCGGCGCTGGGCATCCGGGTGCGACAAGACCGTCCCGGCCTGGCTGTAGACGATCAGCACCGCCGAATACTCGCCCAGCGTGGACACGGCCACCGGCAGCACGTCGGCCGCATGCAGCGACACGCTACCCGCCAGCAGTGCCACGGTGCGGCCATCCGGGCCCCGTACCGGCACGGTGACCACCACCACGGGCTGCCGGGTGACCAGGCTGAGCACCGGCTCCGTCACGCCGGTGGTCCCGGTGGCCAGCGTGGCCTGAAACGCTTTCTGGTGGATGAAGTCATTGCCTGGCACGTCTTGCGGCGTCAGGCTGGCAGTGGCCAGCACCTGGCCATCGGGCTGCACCAGCTGCAAGGCCAAAAACTGCTCCAGCGCCAGCGGGCGGTTGCGCAGCAACTGGGCCAGGGTGGCGGGCTGGGCCAGCAGCGCAGGGGTGACTTCCGAGGCCAGCAAACGCAGATTCGACTGCATGCGCCGCAGCCGGGTATCGACCAGATCCGCCACCAGGTAGACCGCATCTTGCTGCTGCTGGCTAAAGCTATTGCGCACCACCTGCTCGCTCTCAAAGGCCATGAAGTAGCTAGAGGCCGCGCCCGACAGCAGTGCGGACACCACGGCCACCAACAAGATCCGCACCTTCAGCATGCCAGTGGCCTGCAAGCACCAACGCCAAGAAAACCGCTGGAGTGCGGCGAGCCGAAAGGATCTTTCAACGGTGGGCGTGGGGCTTATCATGTCTTTTTTTTGTGAGGACTTACGCAACGCCCCCTGTGCCGCCCTTGGGCCGTGCAGGAGGGCTTGCGTAAGTCCTGTTTGGTTTGCGTTATCCCATCGACAAGGCCATCCACCTCCCCATCCATTCTGGTCGCAGCAGCTATCCCTTCAACTTGTAACCAATTGATTCTTACCGGATGCACTCTGACTGCATAGCGGAAGAACACCAATTCGTGCATAAATACCTATTTTGAGGGTTTTATTGCAGGTTTCTTTCACGTCAGTCTTGTATTTATGGTGCGCTTTAGCATGTTTTTCAAACACCCAAAAGATGTACGCGGTTACAACGGCAAGCACCAGGCCACAGTGCCAGCGCCCGCCTACCATCGGTACATGCACAACAAAACTCTTTTAGGCAGCCTGATGGTGTTGGCCGCCGCCGTTCTATGGGGCACCACCGGCACGGCGCAGAGCCTCGCCCCGCCAGGGGTATCGGCATATTGGATCGGCGCACTGCGGCTGCTGGTGGCGGCGGCCTTCTTCGCCGTCTACGGGCTACTGACCGTGCCGCGCAGCCGCTGGGCGGGCGACCTGCGCCAGCTCGCCTGGGGCCCGGTGCTGTTGGCGGGGGGCTGCATTGCGGGCTACAACCTGGCGTTTTTTGCCGGGGTCAAAGCCAGTGGTGTCGCCATTGGCACGGCCGTGGCGCTGGGCAGCGGGCCGGTGTGGGCGGGCGTTTTGCAGTGGCTGTTGACGCGCCAACTACCGCGCCCGGCCTGGTGGCTGGGCACGCTGCTGGCGTTGACGGGCGGGGCGCTGATGGTGCTGGGCGGCAGCTCCGGCCACACAGTAAGCCTGCACGGCACGCTGCTGTGTCTGGCGGCGGGCTTGGGCTATGCGGCTTACGCGGTGCTCAACCAGCGGCTGGTCCGGGCAGCCCCGCCCGCCACGGTGACGCTGTGCGTGTTTGGCACGGCAGCACTCGTGGCGATGCCGGTCGCTCTGGCCCTATCAGGCCCGTTGCGCACCACGACCGGCGATGTGCTGGTGGTGGGCTACCTGGGCATCGTCGCCACCGGCATCGCGTATTTGCTGTTTAGCTACGCGCTGCGTTGGGTGGCTAGCACCACAGCGGTCACACTGGCGCTGGCCGAACCGCTGGTGGCCTTTGGCCTGGCCGTGGTCGTGCTGCACGAGCAGACGACGCTGGGTGCCTGGGTGGGCCTGGGCAGCATGCTGGCAGGGCTGGCGGTGGTGATGGCGGCCGAAGTACGCGGGTGAGCAGCCCCACCAGCACACGTTAAGTGTGCAAAAAAACATCACAAAACATAGCAGCCAAAGCGCCCACAGAACCGCCTTCCAAAGATGTTGTGCACAAAACCGGGTAGGCAGACGCACCCCAAAAATTGAATACCCCCATGCACGCCGACCGCATTACCATCGGTTCCTAGGTTTACTGACACCGGACTGACGCAAGCCCCCCTGCGCGCCCACAAGACGACACAGGCGGCACTGCGGAAGTCCTATTCCAAACACACTCAAGGACGATTCGATGGCCCTCTCTTCCTCCCCCCGCGCATCGGTCGCACGCCGGCTAGCCTGGCTATCGTTGACCGGATTGGCCGCCGTATTGCTGGCCGTGGCCGTGGCCATTGGCGTGATCGAACAGCGCAGTACCCATGCCTTGATGGTGAGCACCGTCACCGAACGGGTGCAAAGCGTTGTAGCCGTGGCCGATGCCAATGACCAGATCAACCGCGACGTTGTGCAGCGTGCGTTCCTGAGCTTCCGCAATGACTTTGCCGCCGCCCTGAGCCTGGACCCGGCTACCGGCGAGCTGAGCAATGAGGGCAAAGTGGTCAATGACGACTTCACGGCGGTAGACCAGTTCAGCAAGGATACCGGTGGCGTGGCCACGGTGTTTGCCAAAAAGGGCGACGACTTCATGCGCGTCACCACCTCGCTGAAAAAACAGGATGGTGCCCGGGCTATGGGCACGCTGCTGGACCGTAGCCACCCGGCCTATGCATTGCTGCAATCCGGCCAGACCTATACCGGCCCGGCGGTCTTGTTTGGCAAGCCTTACATGACGCGCTACGAACCCATCAAGGATGCCAGCGGAGCGGTAGTGGGTATTTTCTTTGTCGGTAGCGACATTTCGCTGCAACAAACAGCGCTGGAAAAGCAGGTCACTGAGTCGAAATTTTTTGCCTCGGGCGGCATTTATTTTGTGGACGCACGCGGCCCGATCGCCGATGCCAAATTCAACATCCACCCTACGGCCAAGGGTAAAAAAGTGCTGGAGGCGTTTCCCCAGGCAGAAGGCTTTTTGACCGCCCTGTCCACCGCCCCCGACGGCTATGTGCGCAAGGCCTACACGCTGCTGGGCAACCCGTCCACCGACACCTGGGCCGTGATGCGCAAAACTGCCGCTGGCAACAGCTGGCTGGTGGCCGAGGTCTCCGAGAGCGAATCCATGGCCGACTACTGGCGCAACATGACCGTCATCTGGAGCCTGCTGGCCGGCACCACCCTGCTGCTGGGCGTAGGCCTGTATGTGCTGGTTCGCCGCACGGTCAGCATGCCTTTGGCAGAGCTGACAGTGGCCGTCACGGCCGTAGCCCACGGCGACTTGACCCAGGCTTTCCACACCCAGCGCAACGATGAAATCGGCGCACTGGTGAACGAGGTGGAAGGCATGCGCCAGCGCTACTTGCAAGTCTTGTCGCAGGTCCGCTCGGCCGTGGAAAGCATTGGCACGGCCAGCGCCGAAATCGCCAGCGGCAACCAAGATCTGAGCGTGCGCACCGAGCAAACCGCCAGCAGCCTACAGCGCACCGCCAGCAGCATGGAGCAGCTCACCAGCACGGTGCAGCAGTCGGCCGACTCGGCACGCCAGGCCAACCAGCTAGCCGCATCCGCCGCCGCCGTGGCAGCGCGTGGCGGTTCGGTGGTGGGCGAAGTGGTCGCCACCATGACCGACATCAACCAGAGTTCCAAAAAAATCGCCGACATCATCGGCGTGATCGACGGCATCGCTTTCCAAACCAATATCCTGGCGCTGAACGCCGCCGTGGAAGCAGCCCGCGCCGGTGAGCAAGGGCGCGGCTTTGCAGTAGTAGCCAGCGAGGTGCGCAACCTGGCGCAGCGCAGCGCCGAGGCGGCCAAAGAGATCAAGATACTGATCGGTGCATCGGTAGACAAGGTCGAATCCGGCTCCAAGCTGGTGCAGAACGCTGGCACCACGATGGATGAAATCGTCAGCTCGGTAAAGCGGGTCAGCGACACCATCGGCGAGATCACCGCCGCCGCCGCCGAGCAGTCGGACGGTATCGGCCAGGTCAACAGCACCGTGGGCCAGCTAGACCAGATGACCCAGCAAAACGCTGCGCTGGTCGAACAGTCTGCCGCAGCCGCCGAAAGCCTGCGCGACCAGGCCGAACGGCTGGCGCAGGCTGTGGCGGTGTTCAAGCTGGTCTAACTTTCATGGATTCGGGTGCAGAGCAGCCCGAGCCATGAAAGTTGTTTCACGTCAATAGCGCTTGCCAGTGACCAGCAAGGCCAGCCGCATCACCAGCATGGCCAGGTACTCCAGGCCGCGCTGGCGTAGCGGGCGGGCGGCGTAGGTGGCCGGGTCCATGGGCTGGCCGCCCTCCTCCATCGCCCGCAGCAGGCGGTGGCGCAGAGTGGCGGTAAAGGCGGTATCTTCCACCACCACATTGGCCTCGCGGGCCAGCAGCAGGCTCAAAGGGTCAAGGTTGCTGGACCCCACCGTGGCCCAGTGGCCATCGACCACCGCCACCTTGGCATGCAAAAAGCTGGGGGCGTATTCAAAAATCTCCACGCCCGCGCCCAGCAGCACGCCGTACACCGGCCGCGCCGCATAGAACTGCATGAAGTATTCGTACTTGCCTTGCAACAGTAAGCGCACCCGCACACCGCGCCCGGCGGCCGCCACCAGGGCCTGGCGCAGGCGAAAGCCAGGCACGAAGTAGGCATTGGCAATGATGATCTCGTGCTGCGCCGCGCCGATGGCCCGCAGATAGGCACGCTCGATCCGGGTGCGGCTGCGTAAATTATCACGTAAAACGAGTGCAGCGCTTGTAGATACTGCGGTAGTAGCTACTATTTTAGGAGCATCTACACTGCGGGACTTGGTCGACAAATAGGTCTGTACTGCCTCTTGCAGCTTGTGCTGGCGCAGGTCGCGCACGGCCTGTAGCCGCCGCCACAGCACCTGCATGGTGGTATCGATATGCCCCACGATCGGGCCGGTGACGCGCACCGCAAAGTCAAAGCGCGGCGCATCCAGGGCACCGAAGTTGGGGTCGTGGAAGTCGTCCAGGATGTTAATACCACCGCAAAACGCCACCGCACCATCCCACCCGCTATCGACAACGCACAGCTTGCGGTGCAGCCGCCGCCAGCGCGTGGGCAGCAGCAGCGCCAGCATGTTTACGGGGGAATACACCCGCCACTGCACGCCAGCAGCGGCCAAGCGCTCACGCCACTCTTGGGGCAGCGTCCCGGTGCCCAGGCCGTCCACCACTACGCACGTCGGCACTCCGCGCTGGGCGGCCCGTACCAAAGCCTCGGCAACCGCACCCCCTGCGCCGGTGCAGTCAAAAATATAGGTTTCCAGCCGCACTGCATGCTGCGCCGCGTCGATGGCCGCAATCAGCGAAGGAAAAAGGTCGCGGCTACCTTCCAGTAAATCCAAGCTGTGGCCACTGCGCAGGCGGGGGCGGGAGCGTGGCATGCGGCTTACAGCGCAAACTCGGCCAGCAGCGGCAGGTGGTCTGACATGCGCCACCAAATGCGCCCGCGCGGCACTTCCAGCCCCACCGGCTTCATGCCGCGTGCGTACACGTAATCGAGCTGCGCCAGCGGCAGGCGCGAGGGGTAGGTGCGCACGCCAGGCTTGTCGAACGCGTGCATGTGGATACGGTTCAACGCGTGGCGCATCTGGCTGCCCCAGTCGTTGAAATCGCCCGCCACGAGCAGGGGCGCGTCGGGTGGCACATCGCGGGCAATGTAGGTGGCCAACTGCTGCACCTGGCGCGCGCGGCTGGCGGGTATCAACCCCAAGTGCACCACGATCACATGGATCGGCTGGCCGTGCACCAGTACATGCACGTGCAGCAGGCCGCGCTGCTCGAAGCGGTGGTCCGACATGTCCTCGTGCTTGTGCCACACCACCGGCCAACGCGACAGCAAGGCATTGCCGTGCTCGCCATGGCGGGTAATAGCGTTGGTCTGGTAGACCGCCTCGTAGCCCTCGGGGGCCAAGTAGTCGGCCTGCGGTAGATCGGGCCAGCGGGTGAAGTATTTTTGCTCGCTGCGGTTGAGCTTGCGCACCTCTTGCAGGCAAACAATGTCGGCATCCAGCTGCTCCACCGCGTGCCCCAGGTTGTGAATTTCCAGCCGCCGGGTCGGCCCCAGGCCCTGCACGCCTTTGTGGATGTTGTAGGTAGCAACGCGGAGGATGGTCATGGGCGCATGGTAAGCCACCCGCTGCGCCTGCCGGGCGGGCCAGAAATATCCCGTAACATGACCGCATGAACATACATGTTTTTCGACCTTTGCACTTATTGACCGGGCTTGTATTGCTATCGACTTTGCAGGGCTGTCTGACCACACCTGTGGTCAATATCAGTGTGCTCAAGGCCCCTGCGTTTGATGATGCCGTGAAATACAAGGCCTACACCGTGCGGCCTTTTGCCGGCAACTATGGCAACCAAATCACCCGCGACATCGACACTGCGCTGGCCAGCACCCGCGTAGGCGAGCAGGCGCTGGTAAAAACCGTGCCGTATGACCAGGTCTTGGGCCGGGCCAAAGGCGTGGTGGTGGATGCCATCGTGGGCGGCGAGATCACCAACGCGGGCTGGAGCGACCAATCCTTCACCCAGCCCAGCCAGGAATGCGCGGTGCAGGGCGACAAAAAAATTCTGGGCATCAAGCAGTGCAAAGAATTCCGCACCGTCACCACCTACTGCACCAAGCGCAGCGCCAACTTCACCGTGGCCATGCGGGTCAGCGATGCGCGCGACCAGCGCACTGTGTGGGGCAAGACCCTGGGCGAAACCCAGGAGGCGACGGTGTGCCAAAACGAGCTAGGCAAAGCCCTGCCCGATGGCTCCAGCCTGCTGGGCATGGCCTATAGCAAGGTACTGGAGCAGATCCGCGCATCACTGATCGCCACCGAGCAGACGCTGGCCGTCAAGCTGATCGAAGCGCCCGATGCCCTGCCTGCCCCGGCGCAAGAGCGCTTCAAGGGCGCGCTGGCCTTTGCCAAGGCCAACCGCATGGACCGCGCCTGTGAGCAGTTTGGCGAGCTATACGAGCAGAACAAACAGTCCGTGGCCCTGACCTACAGCATGGGCCTATGCCAGGAGTCGCGGGGCCGTTTGTGGGAGGCGGTGGATTTCTATAAAACCGCCGACAGCCTGACCACCCAGCCCACGCCCACCATCACCGAAGCCCTGGCCAGGGTCAGCGTGCATGTAAAAGACGTAAACAAGGTGCGCGGCATTGGCCCCGAGCCGGTAGCCCCCACGGCCAGCAAAGCCCCCGGCCTGAAAGACCAGACCCTGACTAGCGCCCAAAAGGCCCAGGTGCAAGGCGAGCACCGCATCGCACTGGTGATTGGTAACGCCAAATACCGCAACCTGGCGGTGCTGCGCAACCCCGCCAACGATGCCCAGGACATGGAGGCGGCGCTCAAACAAAAGGGCTTTGAGGTGCTGCGTGTGACCGACGGCACCCGTGAGCAAATCACCCAGGCGGTGCGCAGCTTCGAGCTGAAGATTCGCGACAACTCCACCGCGCTGATCTTCTATGCCGGGCACGGCGTACAGTCGCGCGGCATCAACTACCTGCTGCCGGTGGATGCCCGCATTGAAACCGCCTCCGACCTGAGTACCGAGGCGATCGACATGGACATGTCCATCCTGCGCCGCCTGGACGACCGCAACCCGCGCCTGTCCATCATCATTCTGGATGCCTGCCGCAACAACCCGTTCAACTCGGGATCGCGCGGTGCCGCCGACCAGGCGGGCCTGGCCACCATCAACGCGCCCCGGGGCAGCATCGTGGCGTTTGCCACCGCGCCCGGCACCACCGCCCAGGACGGTACGGGCCGCAACAGCCCCTACACCAAGAATTTGCTGAAAGAAATGCAGGTTCCCAACCGCAAGATTGAAGACGTGTTCAAGCGCGTGCGCGAAAGCGTGCTGAAGGAAACCGGCAGCAAGCAAACCCCGTGGGAGAACTCTGCGCTGACGGGGGACTTCTACTTCTCGGCCACGCCGTAGGGCGGCACGGTCAGCGGCTGCGGGCCAGGGCGCGCTGGCGCTGCACCGCATCAAACATCAGTTCGGCATCCATCAACTGGCCAATCGCCTGCACCTGCGGCCCCAGCCCGGTGGCCGTGGCGGGCGGCAGTTGGGCCAGCAGCTCGGCTTGGCGCTGCGCATCCAGCACATGGAACACCCCCTCTTGCACGCCTACCGTGCCGCTGAGGGTCCAGGTGTAGCGGCCATTGGCTTGCAGCACGCTGGCGGGAATCACCGGCATGGCGGCATCCAGCCGGGCCGACCACAGCACGGTTGTCGGGGCAGACGACAGCAGCTTGAGCTGGTCGTAGCCCGCCTCCAGCAGGGCTTTGACCGGGCCGATCGCCAGCCCCTGCGCGGGCCACACAATATCTCCTACCGGCAGGCCCAAGGCCTCGGGGTGGTCCAGGGCACCCCGGCTGTAGCCCGGGCGGGCCACAAAGTCGCCCAGCAGCACGGCGGCCAGCAATTTGCCGGGCCGGGCCACGCCCACCACAGCGGCATCAAACGCATCGCCCTGGCGGAACTCGCGGGTCTGGGTCTGGCCATTGGCCCCGCGCACCACCACCACCAACTGCCCCTGGGCCACCCGGCCCGCACAGGGCTCCAGCTCTTTGGCGGCAGGCAGCTCCAGGCTGCGCCCGGCGATCTCCAGCACGGTGCGCCCGGCGGGGTAGGCCACGCAAGTGACGGCAAACAACGGGCCCATGCACAGCAAACCCAGTGTGATGGCAACGGCGGGGCGGGTGAAGGGCTGCATGGTGGGCTCCAGTCAATGCACGAGAAAGAGGTGATATACGGCCATGACGAACAGATACAAGCCCCACAGCAGCAGGCCCCAGCGCAAGCCCAGCCAGGTTTTTTGAACCCCGATTTCCAGCATTTTTTCGCCCCCCACCAACGCTGGGGCTGCGTGGTCGGAGTGCAAGGTTTCCATGATTCCGTGGATCGCCAAGCCAATGACAAGGGGGACGGCATTCATCCACAGATCGGCGGCCAGCATCTGCGCCATGAAGAACCACAACAGCAGGATTGGAAGCGCAATCGTCAGGCATGCGCCTCCCAGGCAGGCCGCCTTGACGTAGACAAGGTGGCTTTTTTGGTACGCGTGCCACAGCAGCTCAAGCACCAGCCCCACGCAGCACCCCACCACCAGATCAATCAGGTAGGCCAGGGCATGCTGGGCCTGCACCGGATGGGCTTCACTGAAGGCCACGGCGGCATGCACCTCGGCCCCGGTGACCTGCCGCCCATTGGGCAGCATAAAGGAGTCTGCCGCGCTGTAGGCCCCGGCCAGGAGCACGGTGCGGGCCTGGGCCAGGGCCAGCCGCTGCGGTAGCTGGGCGATGTCGTCCAGCGTGGTGAGTGTGAGCACGCGGGTGGCATTAAAGCCCTTGAAGTTGATGCGCACCCGGTCTTCAGAGTGGCTGGCGTTCATCACCGAGGCCGCCGCACCGTTGGGCGACAGCATCAGTGTGGGCAGGCTGCCGTCGGCATTGCGGCTGGCACACAGGCCCGCTCGCCCGCGCTCGGCCATCAGCACGCCCAGCGAGGGCAACTCGGCCACGTACTTCAACAAGCTCAGACCCGCTGGCGTGTGCGACAGGCCCAGGCTGGTGTCGGCCAGCTCCACGCCCGCCTGGCATACCGTACCAGCCCACTGCGCCTTGCGCGCCTGCTCGGCCGGGGTGGCGGACACGCCGGGCAAGACCACCAACACCCGGGTTCCCTGGCTGGCCATCGCCTGCAGGTAGTGCAGCACACTGGCCCGCGCTGCCTCGGCACCGGGCAGGTCGGCATCGCTGGGCGACGGGGAGAGGTCCAGGTCAATCGCCAACTGCGTTGGGCGGCTGTCGGCAATGCCCCGCACGATCTGGTCCAACACACGCGGGTCCAGGGGACTGCGTTCGCGCAAGGCGGTTTCAAACAGCTCCCGCGACACCAGCAACGCCACGGTGTCGCCCTGCTCTGCCGAGGCCGCAGGCTCGGCCGTGTCGACGGCATTGGCAAACATCAGGTTGTCCAGGCCGTCCAGCCAGCCCTGGTGCTCGGCCACCAGCAAGACCCCCGCCAGCCACATGGTGGTGAACAAAATGCTCCGTAATTTTTCCCGCACGGTCTGTATTTTCATCGTCAAGCACCTATCCGCTTCATCTGCGCCACCTGCACCATTCCCCACGCCACCACCGCCCCCGCCAGCAAACCGTAGAGGGCCGTGCCGGTGGCGAATCCCACCCCGACCACTCCCCAGAATAGCCATACCGCGTGGGCATTTGCGGGTGCGCCGGTGGGGATGTAGCCAGGGGTCCAGACTTTGACTTCGGTGTCGGGGTCGATCATTTGCACGGCCACCATCGTCAAGGCCACGGCCACCGCCAGCAAGGGCAGCTTCGCTATCAAATCAGAAGCTACTGAGGCAATCAGAAGAAGCGCTAGCGCATGAAAAAGCACTGCATACCGCCCGGTGCCAAAACTGTGTGCTGCGGCCGTGCTGCGCGAGCCCGACCAGGCACTGCACGCCAGCCCCAAGGGTGCGCACAGTAGATTGGCCAGCGCGCTGGCGGCGATGTAGCGCGGCCACAGGTGGGGGGCTTCCTGGGTGCTTTGCACACTGTCGAGCGCGGTGAGCGTTTCTACCAACTGCACCAGGCCCATGCCGACACCGATGGCCGCCAGCACCACCCAGTCCAGCGTACCCATGCCCAGCCACGCGGCCTGCGCCTGCGGCCACGCCGGAATGCGGTCCGCCAGGGTGCTCCATTGCAAGCCCAGTACCCCCAGGCGGCCACAGCCATTGGCGCTGCTGGCACCAGGCAGAAACAGTGCGTACCCCAGCCACGCCACTCCCATGCCCACCGGCAAGGATGCCACCTTAAGCGCCAGTAGCCTGCCGGTTTGCCGCCCCACCCAGGCGGCCCAGCCCAAGGCCACGCCCACGCTGACCGCATACACGACCACGGTGGGCCAGAAGCTGAACTGTAGGCACGCGCCCAGTTGTTTCTCCACCATGCCCGCCACGATGCCGACAGCCGTGACGAACAAAAATCCTTTGGCCAAGGCCGTCGGCATGGCGCGCACCCCGGCGCGCACCCTCGGCAGCAGGCCAAGCAACTGCACGCCTGCGGCCACACACAGCATCAGACCCAGCCCCAACGTGCCTACCGTGGGCAACAACAGCGGGTTGTCCACATGCGCTTTGACCCAGCCCAGCCCCCCCACCATCAGCAGCATGGAGGCCGCCCGGGGCCCGGCCAACAGGGGTTTGGACAGGCACAGCAGCACGGCGCTGAGGCAGGCCATCCACACCGCGCCCAGCACCAGCAGGCTACCCGTGGCGGTGGCGGCGTCTTTGCCCACCCCGGCCAGGTGGCTGCCCAGCGTGGCCCCCAAGCTGAGGTACTCGGCATAAAACACCACGGCGGTCAGCACGCCCGCCATGCCGTCGCCCAAGAGACGGTGCGCGCCTTGCGAAAAACCAGACATCACGGCGGTCCCTAGAGGCAGGCGGGCTGCACGCTGGCCATGCGCACGACAGGCGAAGTCTCCAGCGCCTGGGCAATGCGGCGAGCCTCGTCGCGAGGCACGCGCAGCTCAAAAGCGCCGTTCTCGTTCGGGCCGTAGACCACCACCGCATCCACGCTTTGCAGCACCTGCGTGGCTTGCTTGAGGGTGGCAGCCCCGTCCCACAGCACCAGCACCTGGCCGCAGGTGGGCGTTGCAGCCCCGCCCAGGCTGCGGGTGCCGGCGGTGGCCGGCGTGCTGGCAGCAGGAGCCAGCCGGGCGGTGTATTTGCCAAGGCCGCCCGCCAGGCCCAGCAGCATCAGCATAGTGAACAGGCTGAGCCAGGCATGGCTGGCAAAAAAGGCACTAAGGGCGTGCAGACTGAGCGGAGCAGGTTTATCAGTGGAATCGGGCATGGATGCAGGTATGTAGGGCGGTAATAGCTATGAATTATGAAGTCCCGATGCACGCGATACAAAGCGGGGCAACATCAAAATCGCCTCGGCGTTAGAAGGTGAAAAACAAGCCTGCGCCGCCGCATGGTACGGCAACCATTGGTAAGCCGTATGTTCGCGTGGGCTCAATACGACAGGTGTTGCGGCGCTCACTTGCAGGCTGAAAAGATGCTCTCGGTTTTGCAGTACACCCGGGGCATAACGGTGCCGCCACTGGGGGTAAATGGTGTAGATATTTTCCAGCTGCCAGTCGCGCAATTGGCTCGGCAAGGCTTGGATTCCAGTCTCTTCTGCCACCTCGCGGGCAGCAGTATCGCGAAAATCCTCGTCCAGCGTATCTTTGCTGCCGGTGACAGATTGCCAAAACCCATCGGCATCGGCCCGGTGGATCAGCAGCACGTCCAGCGCAGCGGTGTGGATAAGCACCAGCACCGACTCGGGGATTTTGAAAGCACTCAACGGTGCGTGGCCAGAAACTGGTCCAACTCCAAGCGATCGGGACCATTGCCTGCGCCCCCCGTGCGTTGGCACTTCAGCGCCGCAGCGGCTGCGGCAAAGCGTATTGCGCCTAAGTCGCCCTGGCCCTGCGCCAAGGCCAGCGCCAAAGCGGCATGGAACACATCGCCCGCACCGTTGGTGTCCACAGCCTTCACCGCAAACGCATCCAGACTATGCAACGCGCCGCCGCGCCGCATCCAGCGCACGCCTTGTGCGCCCAACGTGACCACCGCTACCTGGGTGCCGGCATCCAGCGCACATTGCAAAGCGGCTGCAATCGACTCGCCCGGCGCGAACGCAGCCAAACCATATTCGGAAAAAACCGACCAGTCGGCCAGCGCGCTCAGGGCCCGCAGATCGTCTTGGGGCGACACATCGCCGTCCAGCACGCTCAGCACATGTGCCGACCGAGCCCAGTGCAAGGCAGCCAACGCGCCCGCCATCCAGCGCGGATCGACCCGTACCACATCCACCCCCAACAGGCCGACCACATCAATAGGCATGGCCTTGCGCAACGCATCACCCCGGCAGTTGAAAATTTGGCGCTCGCCCTGCGCATCAATCACTACCGCCGAGATCGACGAGCTGGCTCCAGGCACCCGTTGCAGCCCCGTGCAATCGACCCCCAGACTGTGTACGCGGTGGACCAAAAACTGTCCGGCCTCGTCATCGCCCACTGCCCCAAACAGGCCAACCCGTGCCCCCAGCCGCGTCGCCGCAATGGCCGCGTTGGCAGCCATTCCCCCTGACACCATGCGGTAGCGCTGGGCCGGGGTTTTGGTAGGCAGCTGCGGAAATTCCGCTATGTCAAAACAATGGTCCAAGGCAGCATGCCCGACCATGCCGATCCGGGGGCCATACCGATGACCGCCTGGGTTGCTACCGTCCACGCCCCAAATTTCACCCATAGTGTCCCCAGTCATCCACGCCGCTCGGTGTAGGCGCATTGTGGCCCATGCCTTCGCTTACAAGCGGGCAGATGGATGGTTTAACGCAGACAGAAAATGCATCTAACGCATGTGCAATTTGCACAAGTCGCTATAAAAAGATGCGCATCCTTGTTTTTTCGAGAGCCAGCACAACGCCAAATAGCGCATAAAAACCCAGAAACGCTATGAAGTTAGTGCATAATAGCGGGCTTGCTAGAGTGAAATTATTCACAAAACAGCACCATTTTTAAAGTGGGTTCTTAGCTCAGTTGGTAGAGCAGCGGACTCTTAATCCGTAGGTCGACAGTTCGAATCTGTCAGGACCCACCACTTTTAAGTAAATAAATCAAGCACTTAGGCCAAAAGCCTAAGTGCTTTTTTTATGGGTTTTTTGAAAAGTATCAACAGAACGTCAACGTGCAACGAGGTGTGGTTAAGTCTTACGCAATGCCAAGGCTAGCCAACGGGTTGAGATGCCGCGTTTCTTGCAAGTTTTCGGGGGACAAATGGGCATAGCGCATCGCCATCGTTAGGCTTTGATGACCAAGCACTTTTTGCAGTGCAAGCATATTCCCGCCGTTAATCATGAAATGGCTTGCAAAGGTGTGCTGTTGGTGCTGCGCGAATCCTGCTTCTTGGTCGGCCCCCATGTCAGGGTTTGTTGCTTCATCATTATTGCCTTACGGTTGATGAAGGTTGCCATGCATGTCACGCGCCAGGTGGGGACTTATTCAGCGTTGCCTTAACTGCAATATTGTCTTGACGGCGGGGTCCACTTTAACTGGGCCGCCGCAGGCGCTACTCCCCCCGCGCAGCCCTCGAAGCCATCGCCTTCGCCAGCCCCCCCCACTGCGCGCTGAACAGCCCCGCGTCCATCACCTTCACATTCCGCATGATCGGCTTGAAGCCCATGTGCGCCAGCACATCCCGCTCCAAATCCACACCCGGCGCGATCTCGGTCAACTCCAGGCCGTCGGTGGTCAGTTGGAACACGGCGCGTTCGGTGACGAACAAAACTTCTTGCTGGCGCACGGCTGCGTCATGGCCGTTGAAGGTGATCTGCTCGACCTTTTCGATGAACTTGCGCGACTTGCCCTCTTTGACGATGGTGAGCTGACCGTCGGCTACTTTCACCTCCAGGCCGCCCGCAGTGAAGGTGCCGCAGAAGACCAGCTTCTTGGTGGCGCGGGTGATGTTGACGAAGCCGCCGCAGCCGACCGGGCGGCCGTTGAACTTGCTCACATTCACGTTGCCCCAGTTGTCGGCTTGGGCCAAGCCCAGGAAGCTGGCATCCAGGCCGCCGCCGTCGTAGAAGTCGAATTGCAGCGACTGCTCGATGATGGCCTCGGCGTTGTAGGCCACGCCAAAGTCGCCCAGCTGCGCGGGGATGCCGCCGGTGATGCCGCTCTCGATGCTCAGGGTGAGCTGGTCGGCCACGCCTTCTTCGGCCGCCACCGACGGCACACCGGCGGGGATGCCGATACCCAGGTTGGTGATGGCGCCGGGGGTCAGCTCCATCGCGGTGCGGCGGGCGATGACCTTGCGCTCGTCCAGCGCCATCGGCTCCAGCGAGTTGACCGGCACGCGCACGTCGCCGCACAGCGCGGGGTTGAACTGGGTGGCGATGGTTTGCATGTGGTTCTGCGGCTGGCTGACCACCACGTAGTCCACCGACACGCCGGGGATCTTCACCGACTTGGGGTGCAAGCTGCCGGTTTGCACGATGCGCTCGACCTGCACGATGACGATGCCGCCGCAGGCTTTGGCCGCGTGGGCGATGTTGATCTGCTCCAGCAGCATGCCTTCTTTGTCGAGCGTGATGTTGCCGTTTTCATCGGCCAGCGTGCCCCGGATGATGGCCACGTCGATCTTGGGGCAGGGGTAAAACAGCCATTCTTCGCCCGCAAATTCGACCAGCTTGACCAAGTCTTCAGTGGACTGGCTGTTGAGCTTGCCGCCTTCGAGGCGCGGGTCCACAAAAGTGCCCAGGCCCACCTTGGTCAGCAGGCCGGGGCTGCGGCTGGCGATGTGGCGCGTCAGGTGCGACAAGCTGCCTTGCGGGAAGTTGTAGGCCTCGACCTCGCCGGCAAACACCATCTTCATCATCTCCGCGCCGGTCTGGCCGAAGTGGCCCGCCACGGTGCGCTTGAGCATGCCGGGGTGGGCGAAATGGACCATGCCTGCGTCCTTGCTGTTGCCAATGGCCCCGCAGGCCCAGGTGGTGACGCTGCGCGGGTGGCCGGTGGCCAGAAAGGTCTGCTCCACGCCTTTGAGCACCTCTTCAGGCAGGCTGGTCACGGCCAGGCCGCCCAGGAAGATGGTGGCGTTGTCAGGGATGAGTGCGCCTGCTTCGGTCGCGGTGATGATTTGCATGGAAGCCTTGTTGCGTTAATTACTATTTATTTGATAGCTGCTTGCGCATATGGAATATGCGCTACAGCCTTATTTGGCTTAAAAATCTCAAGCCTCTGGGTTTTCGATCAGCAAGGCCATGCCCTGGCCGCCGCCCACGCAGGCGGACGAGATGCCGTAGCGCAGGCCGCGACGGCGCAGTTCGCGGGCCAGGGTGATGGTGAGGCGCACGCCGGTCGCTGCCAGCGGGTGGCCCAGCGCAATTGCGCCGCCGTTGACATTTAGCTTGTCGCGGTCCAGGCCCAGTTCGCGTTCCACCGCAAGGGTTTGCGCGCCCTGGGCTTCGTTGATCTCAAACAGGCCGATGTCTTGCAGTTGCAGGCCGCAGCGCTCCAGCAGGGCGCGGATGGCGGGCGCAGGGCCGATGCCCATCAGCTCGGGCGGCACGCCCACGGCGGCGGCACCGCGCAAACGGGCCAAGGGTTGCAAACCGTTTTTACGCACATAGGCACCACTGGCGACCAGCGCGGCCACCGCCCCATCCACCAGGGCCGAGCTGTTGCCTGCGGTTTGCACGCCGCCGGGGTAGACGCTGCGCAGACCCGCCAGGGCCTCGATGGGCGAGGGACGCGGATGGGTGTCGTGGTCTAACTGGGTGACCTTGCGCGGCAGCTGGATACCCCGGGTGGCGTAGCCGTCGAGCGCAAATTTCTCGCTGACAACCGGCACGATTTCACCAGCAAAAAAGCCCTCGGCCTGGGCTTTGAGCGCACGCTCGAATGACAGGGCCGCAAACGCGTCCACATCGGCCCGGGTGATACCGTATTTTTTGGCCAGGTTCTCGGCCGTCTCGATCATGGTGACCGGGCCTGCGGTGTCGGTCAGGGCTTCGATCAAAAAGTCTTTGAACTCCACCGGCGCGCCCAGTTTGAAGCCGCTGCGGTGGGTGTAGGCGGCGATCGGGTTGCGCGTCATGGACTCGGTGCCGACCACCAGCGCCAGCTCGGCATAGCCCAGGGTGATCTGGTCGGCGGCCTGGCGGAACAGCTCGAAACCGGTGCCGCAAATGCGCTGCACCAGGATGCTTGGGGTGGCGATGGGCACGCCCGCATACAGGCCGATGTGGCGCGGCAGCACAAAAGCATCGAAGTCGGCCTGCGCCATGGAGCCGGTAATCACCGAATCCACATCCGCCGCCGACACACCGCTGCGGGCGAACACGGAGCGGGCCACCTTGATGCCCATGTCGGTGGGCGACACGCCGCCCAGCGGACCGCAGTAGTCCACCAGCGGCGTGCGCACGCCGTCCACGATCCACGCGTCTAATTTTGCTGAAAAGTTGTTCATGGTTTATCCCTTGCGGCTGTCGGTCACGCGCAGCACGGTGGCAAAACCGCTGTCACCCGCAGCGCAGCCGGTGAACAGGCCCACGCCGCCGCCGCGCAGCACCAGCTCTTCGATCAGCTCGATGATGGCGCGCAGGCCGGTGGGGGCTTGCGGGTGGCCCCAGATGATGGAGCTGCCAAAGTTGTTCATCTTTTCCCACGCAAAACCGGTGTCGCGGGCCAGCGCGATGTCGTTCACCGCGAAGGGGTTGTGGGTTTTGATGGCGTGGATGTCGGTTATTGACAGCCCGGCATTTTTGAGGGCGTTAAAAGCGGCGGGCGACGGGGCCATCGGCATGTAGCCGGGCTCAACGCGGGCCTGGCCGAAGCCCAGGATTTCGATCTCGATATGTGGATTCACCGATGCCGCCCGCGCCAAGTCGCGCGTGGTGACGATGGCCCCGGCATTGCCGTCCGCCGGGTGGGTTTGGCCGCCAAAGGTCACCGTGCCGCCTTCTTTGACAGGCTTCAATTTCGCCAGCCCCTCTGCGGTGGTGGGGAAGATACCTTCATCGGCACTGAGCACGCCAGTTTGCTTGCGGAACTTGGAGTCGAAAATGGGCGCGTCCACCATGTAGCGCTTTTGAAAAGCCCGGTCATCGGCCAGCGCTTGCAGGTACTGGGTGTAGCGGTGCAGCTTTACCGCGTGCTGCTCGGCGGTGCTGATGCCGTAACGCGCAGCCACGTTTTCGCCGGTTTGCAGCATGGGTTTTTTGGCATACGGGTCATGGCCCATGTTGTCCAGCACCCAGTGCTCGCTGATGCCGTTGCCACCGGGGGCGCTGGCATCGGGGTAGTACAGCACCGGGCCGTTGGACTGGCGGTCGGCCATCACCAGCAGTGCGCTGGTAGCGGTGCCGCACTGCACTTCCTGCGCGGCCATTTGCAGGGCCCGCACACTGGTGGCGCAGGCTTGCTGGACGGTGGGGCCGGCCACGCGGTCGATGCCCATCAGGCCGGTGACATAGGGCAGGCCATAGAAGCTGCCTTTTTGCGGATTGGTGATGCCCAGAATAGCCAGGTCGATCTGCGCCGTGTCATAGCCACGGGCGGCCAGGGCTTGCTTGCCCACCGTGGCGGCCAGCGGCAAGGCGTTCAAATTGGCCAACGCGCCCTGCCATTTGGCAAACGGTGTAGACCAGTAAATTCCGTAGGGAATGAAAGCAGACATGGATTTCCTTGCGCCGCCAATCGGCAAAAGTTGGCAAATTTGATTATTTATCATAATCAAATTGAAGCCTCACAAGTCTAGGGAAAGCACCTAGTATTGAGCCCCGAAATTCACTTGTTTTAGTTATTTTTGATAACCATAATTCAGCCAACGTAGCACATACCATGACCACACAGAACCCTGACATCACCCTAGACATCTGCGGCGACGCAGAAGAAATCGCCGTCATCCGCCTGACCCGCCCGGCCAAACGCAATGCGCTGAACGACGGCCTGATCCTGGCTTTGCGCAATATGCTCGATGGCCTGCCCAGCAGCGTGCGGGCGGCGGTGATCGACGGCGAAGGCCCGCACTTTTGCGCCGGGCTGGATCTGAGCGAGCTCAAAGACCGCGACGCAGGCCAGGGCCTGCTGCATTCCCGCATGTGGCACGCGGCGCTGGAGCGGGTGCAGTTTGGCCCCGTGCCCGTGGTGGCGGCGCTGCACGGCGCGGTGGTGGGTGGCGGGCTGGAGCTGGCCAGCGCCTGCCACATCCGCGTGGCCGATGCGTCTACTTTTTACGCCCTGCCCGAAGGCTCGCGGGGCATCTTTGTGGGCGGCGGCGGCGCCGTGCGCATTCCGCGCCTGATCGGCACCGCCCGCATGACCGACATGATGATGACCGGCCGCGTCTACAACGCCGAGGACGGCGAACGCATCGGCATGGCCCAGTACCTGGTGCCCGAAGGCCAGGCCTTTGCCAAGGCGCTGGAACTGGCCAAGCGCATCGCCGAAAACGCCCCGCTGACCAACTACGCGCTGATGCACGCCCTGCCGCGCATTGCCGAGCAGCCGTCCGACCAGGGCCTGATGACCGAAGCCATGATGGCCGCCATCGCCCAGAGCGCACCCGAAGCCAAAGACCGCGTGCGCGCCTTCCTGGACGGACGGGCCGCCAAAGTCCAGAAAGCCTGATCTTCCATGTCTGCCCCCACCTACCGCCCCCTGCGCTTCGGCGTGACCCACGTCACCACCCGTGACACGCCCGACGGCGTGCGCTATGTGCGGGCCGCGCAAGACCTGCAGCCCTACCCCACCCGCCTGACCGACCGCTTGGCGCACTGGGCCCACACCACGCCCGACCAGACCTGGATGGCCCAGCGCGTGAAAAACGCCGACGGCAGCCTGGGCGACTGGCGGCACATCACGTATGCGCAAGCCTGGCAATCGGCCCGCAACATCGCCCAGGCGCTGCTGGGGATGCCCCTGAGCGCCGAGCGCCCGGTGGCCATCCTGAGCGAAAACGACCTGGACCACGCCCTGCTGTCCCTGGGCTGCCTGGTGGCGGGCGTGCCGCAGTGCACCGTGTCCACCGCCTACAGCACCATCAGCCAAGATTTCGACAAGCTGCGCCACGTGGTGGACACCCTGACCCCGGGCCTGGTGTTTGCCAGCAGCGGCGAGCGCTTTGCCCGCGCCATCAGCGCCACCGTAGGGGCCGAAGTGCCCGTGGTACTGGGCAGTGACAGCATCCCCGGCCGCACGACGATTCCATTCAACGATCTGCTGCACACCCCGGCCACCGCTGCGGTAGATGCCGCGCACGCCGCCATCACCGGCGAGCACATTGCCAAGTTCATGTTCACCTCGGGCTCGACCAAGCTGCCCAAAGCGGTGGTGGTAACGCACGGCATGTGGAGCGCCAATTTGCAGCAAATGAACCAGTCCATACCGGTGCTGGCCGAGGAGCCGCTGGTGCTGGTGGACTGGCTGCCGTGGAACCACACCTTTGGCGGCAACCACAACTTTGGCATCGTCGTCTACAACGGCGGCACGCTGTACCTGGACGAAGGCAAGCCCACACCCAAAGGCATGGCCGAGACCCTGCGCAACCTGCGCGAGATTGCGCCCACCATCTACTTCAACGTGCCCACCGGCTTCGAGGTGCTGGCCGAGGCCATGCACACCGACGACCTGCTGCGCAAGAACCTGCTGAGCCGGGTGAAGATGTTTTTCTTTGCCGCCGCCGCGCTGTCGCAGCCGATTTGGGACTCCCTATTTGCCAGCGCTGAGCGCGAGGTGGGCGAGCGCATCGTGATGAACACCGGCCTGGGCATGACCGAGGGCACGCCCTACTGCATCGGTGTCAACAGCACCAACGTCAAGGCGGGCTACATCGGCGTGCCCACCCCCGGCCTAGAGCTGAAGCTGGTGCCGGTAGACGGCAAAACCGAGGTGCGCTACCGGGGCCCCAACATCACCCCCGGCTACTGGCGCAACCCCGCCGCCACCGTTGAGAGCTTTGACGAGGAAGGCTTCTTCTGCTCCGGCGACGCAGTGCAATGGATTGACGAGACCGACCTGCACCAAGGCCTGAAGTTCGATGGCCGGATTGCCGAAGACTTCAAACTCAGCACCGGCACCTTCGTCAGCGTGGGCCCGATGCGCGCCAAGATCGTGGCCGCCGCCGCCCCCTATGTGCAAGACGCGGTGCTCACCGGCATCAACCAAAAAGAAGTCGGCGCACTGCTGCTACCCACTGCCGCCTGCCGCACCTTGAGCGGCCTGCCCGACAGTGCCAGCATGGCCGAGGTGCTGCATAGCGCCCCGGTGCAAGCCCACTTCCAGCAGCTCATCAACACCCTGGCCGCCGCCTCTACCGGCAGCGCCACCCGCGTGGCCCGCGCCGTACTGCTGGCCGAGCCGCCCTCGCTGGACTTGGGCGAGATCACCGACAAGGGTTCGATCAACCAACGTGCCGTGCTCAAACACCGCGCCGCCCTGGTGGAAGCCCTGCACGCCGACGGCCTTAGCCACATCTTCAAACCTACCGGAGCCGCAGCATGAATATTTCAGGACAATCCGCCCTCGTTACCGGCGCCGCCTCCGGCCTGGGCGAAGCCACCGCCCGCGAACTCGCCCGCCTGGGTGCCAAGGTGGCGGTGCTCGACGTGAATATGGCGCTGGCCGAAAAGGTGGCGGCCGAGATCAACGGCATCGCCTGCCAGTGCGACATCACGAATCCCGACAGCGTGACGGCAGCCATAGCCAAAGCCGCCGCCGCGCATGGCCCGGCCCGCATTTTGATGAACGTGGCCGGTATTGGCGGCGCGAAACGGGTGGTGCAAAAAGACGGCAGCGCGGCCCCGCTGGACGCGTTTGCCAAAGTGATTGCCGTGAATCTCATCGGCAGCTACAACATGACCCGGCTGTTTGCCGCTGCCTGCGCCAAGCTGGAACCACTGGACGGCGGCGAGCGCGGCGTGATTATGTTCACCGCGTCGGTAGCCGCCTTTGACGGCCAGGTGGGCCAGCAAGCCTATAGCGCGTCCAAAGGCGGGCTGGTCGGCATGACGCTGCCGATGGCCCGCGACCTGGCGCAATACGGCATACGCGTCTGCACCGTGGCCCCCGGCCTGTTTGCCACGCCGCTGATGCAAGAGCTGCCCGAGGCCGTGCAGGCATCGCTGGCCGCATCCATTCCCTTTCCATCGCGCCTGGGCAAGCCCAGCGAATTCGCCGAGCTGGCCGCGCACGTGGTGACCAACGGGCATTTAAACGGTGAAGTGATCCGCCTCGACGGCGCACTCCGCATGGCCCCCAGATAAATTTATAAGAAATCTGCCTCTAGCGCTTATAAAACCTGCGCTAGTAGCTACAAAATTAGGAGCAAATTGAGGTACCTCAAAGTACCTTGCGCCTAAACACGCCTGCGCCCAACGCAGCACACAAGCAACGATCTTGGAGACAACATGAAAAAAACCGCCCTTACCCTGACCGTCCTCTCAGCCCTGGCCGCCGCCAGCGCAGCCCAAGCCCAAAGCGTCAGCCTGTACGGTGTGATTGATACCGGCATTGAAACCGTGAGCAACACCGCCGCCGGGGGCACCATCACCCGCGTGCCGTCCAACACCGGCATCTTTGCATCGCGCTGGGGCATGCGCGGCAAGGAAGACCTGGGCGCAGGCTTGGCAGCGGTATTCACCCTGGAATCGGGCTTTTCCCCCGACACCGGCGCATCCGGCCAGGGCGGCCGCCTGTTTGGCCGCCAAGCACTGGTGGGCCTGAGCGGCGACTGGGGCGCAGTGACCCTGGGCCGCCAGTACAGCATGCTGTTTTGGTCCATGCTGGATGCCGACATCGTCGGCCCCAGCGTGTTTGGCCTGGGCTCGCTGGACGCCTACATCCCCAACGCCCGCCACGACAACGCCATCGTCTACCGGGGCAAGTTTGATGCCCTCAGCGTCGGTGCCAGCTACAGCCTGGGCCGCGACACGGTCAACGCCGGCCCCTCGCCCGTGGGCACCAACTGCGCCGGTGAAAACGGCGCTGACGACCAGGCCTGCCGCGCCTGGTCGCTGCTGGCCAAGTACGACACCCCCACCTGGGGCGCTGCCGCCGCATACGACTTGCAGCATGGCCGCACGCTGGGTGCCGCCCCCGACGCCGTGTTTGGCGGCCTGAACAGCAGCGCCAAAACCGATGCCCGCCTGAACCTGAACGGCTATGTGAAGCTGGGCGATGCCAAGCTGGCAGGCGGCGTGATCCGCCGCAACAACGACGGCAGCGCTACCCGCCCCAAGAGCGACCAGTGGTACATCGGCGCGGCCTACGCCATCACCCCCGCCTGGACGGTGGACGGCACGGTCACCCGCCTGGCCTACAAGAACGTGGACAACGCCGACTCCACCCTGGTAGCCGTGCGGGCGCTGTACAAGATGAGCAAGCGCACCACGCTGTACGGGCAGCTCGGCCACATCAGCAACCAAAGCGCCGCAGCGGTATCCGTCAGCGGCGGGGCCACCGGCAGCAACCCTCTGGCTGGTGGCAGCCAGACCGGCACGATGGTCGGCATTAACCATTCTTTCTAAAAGCACCTGAATCGGAGACCACCATGCAACACCGTCGCCACTTCCTCCATACCGCTGCCAGCGCCGCCGCGTTGGCCGCCCTGTCCCCCCTGCGCGCCTTTGCGCAGGGTGTGGAACAGGTCAAGATTTACTACGGCTTTCCGGCCGGCAGCTCGGGCGACAGCGTGGCCCGCCGCGTGGGCGAAAAGCTGGCCGGCACCGCCTACTGCAAGAACGCCGCCGTGGTAGACAACAAGCCCGGCGCGGGCGGCCGCATCGCCCTGGAAACCCTCAAGGGCGCGCCTGCCGATGGCTCGGTGCTGGCGCTGGCGCCGGTGTCGGCCATGTCGGTGTATCCGCACATTTACGCCAAGCTCAGCTACGACCCGAAAGACTTCGCCACCGTGTCCATCGGCGCGGTGATGCACCACGGCCTGGCCGTCGGCCCGGCCGTGCCGCCCACGGTCAAGACGCTGAAAGACTTCTTGGCCTGGGCCAAGGCGAATCCCGACCAGGCCAGCTACGGCTCGCCCGGCGCGGGCAGCATGCCGCACTTGCTGGGCGCGCTGCTGGGCATCCGCTCGCATGTGGACCTGAAACACGTGCCCTACCGGGGCACCGTGCCCGGCATCACCGACCTGGTGGGCGGCCAGATTGCCTCTACCGTGAACCCCAGCGGCGACTACCTGGCCTATGTGAAGGCGGGCAAGCTGCGCGTGCTGGCCACCTCGGGCCCGATCCGCTCGCCCTACTACCCCGATGTGCCCACGTTTGCCGAGCAGGGCTTCCCCGACCTGGTGGTGGAGGAATGGTTTGGCTTCTACGCCCCGGCCAAAACCCCCGCCGCCACCCTGGCCCTGGCCAACGCCGCCATCACCGCCGCGCTGAAAGACAAAGTGGTGCTGGACAGCCTGGCCCTGGTCGGCCTGATCGCACGCGGCTCCACGCAGGAAGAAATGGCCAAGTCGCAGAAAGCTGAATTTGAGCGCTGGGGGCCATTGGTGAAACAGATCGGCTTTAGCGCGGAGTCCTAGACCCACCCCGTGGGGGCCGCCCGCGCCCACCCCGACCCTCCCCCGTGGGGGGAGGGAGCAAGACAGGGGCCCGCATTTCCCCCTCCCCTTCCGGGGGAGGGTTGGGGTGGGGGTTCTGCGAATTAAATATGCCTCTAGAGCATATTCAACGTCCGCTAGCAGCTATCAATAACAGAGCATCCTTATGGCCGCACTCGACGACATCACCTTCCTCCTCCACGGCGTGCTGCACGCCCCTGCCACCTGGCAGGCGCTGCCGCCGTTTGCCGACACCGATGCGGACCTGGCGCAGCAGGTGCTGGAGGAAGCGGGCAAGTTCGTCACCAGCGTGGTGGCTCCGCTGCAAGGCGTGGGCGACGCAGTAGGCTGCCGCTTTGACGCAGGCCGGGTGACTACGCCGCCGGGTTTCAAAGAGGCCTACCAGGCATTCTGGCAAGCCGGTTGGCCATCGCTCTCGTGCGCGGTGGAAGACGGCGGCCAGGGCCTGCCTGCGGTGCTGGAGGGCGTGCTGTTTGAAATGCTGGCCGGAGCCAACCACGGCTGGACGATGGCCCCCGGCCTGCTGCACGGCGCCTATGCCTGCCTGAAGCACCACGGCAGCGACGCGCTCAAAGCGGCGTATCTGGCAAAACTAGCCACCGGTGAATGGCTGGCCACCATGTGTTTAACGGAGGCCCACGCGGGCAGCGACCTGGGCCTGGTGCGCACCAAAGGCACGCCCCAGCCGGACGGCAGCGTGTGGGTGAACGGCAGCAAAATTTTCATCTCCGGCGGCGAGCACGACCTGACGGACAACATCGTCCACCTGGTGCTGGCCCGCCTGCCCGATGCGCCACCCGGCCCCAAAGGTTTATCGCTCTTCCTGGTCCCCAAAGTCTTGCCCGATGGCAGCCTGAATGCCGTAGTCTGCGAGCGCATCGAAGAAAAAATGGGCTTGCACGGCAGCCCCACCTGCGTGCTGCGTTTTGACGATGCCACCGGCTGGCGGGTGGGCGAGGCCAACAAGGGCCTGGCCGCCATGTTCGTGATGATGAACGCCGCCCGCCTGCACGTCGGCCTGCAAGGCATCGGCCTGCTGGAGGCCGCCTGGCAAAAAGCCCATGCCTACGCCCAAGAGCGCCGCCAAATGCGCGCCCCCACATCAACACACGGCCCGGACTTGATCAGCGAGCACCCGGCCATCCGCCGCATCCTGCTCACCCAACGCGCCTGGATCGACGGCGGCCGGGTGCTGGCCTACCACACCGCCTTGCAGCTGGACATGGCCGCGCACCACCCCGATGCCACCCAGCGCGCTAGCGCGCAACGCTGGTGTGCCCTGGTCACCCCGGTGCTGAAAGCGGCGATGACCGACCAGGCCTTTGCCGGGGCCAGCGCCTGCCTGCAGGTGTTTGGCGGCCACGGCTATATGCGCGAATGGGGGATAGAGCAAATCGTGCGCGATGCCCGCGTGGCCATGATCTACGAGGGCACGAACGAGATCCAGGCCATCGACCTGCTGGTGCGCAAAGTGCTGGCAGACGGCGGCGCAGGCATCACCGCGCTGCTGGCCGACCTGCCCGCCAGCAACCACCGCGATGCGCTGATCGACACCACCGTCGCCCTGGTCAACGCAGCAAAAAACGACCCCAAACTCCCCTACTGGGTGGCCGACGACTACCTGCGCGCCGTGGCCCTGGTGCTGCTGGACTGGGCCTGGAGCCGCATAGTCGCGGCCAGCACGGATGCCCGCTGGACTGCCCCGGCCCAAGCCTTCCGCACCTGGGTACTGCCCGAGTGCGGCATGCGATTGGCCGTGATGCGCCAGCGGTTAGATATATAAGAAAAGTGCCTCTAGCGCATATACAAACTGCACAAGCAGCTATTAATTAAATAGCAATTAATTTCCGCCGCCCACAGTGTGCACAACGATGGCCCAGGCCACGCTGTGGGTGCCCTTACGCCTGGACCTTGGAGACACAAACACCATGACAAGAAGATTGCACCCCGGATTCCTCGCCGCATCCCTGCTACCCGCCGCCCTGCTAATGGGCTGTGGCGACTCGGACAGCGCCCTGCCGCAACTCACCGCCGCCACCCCAGCCACGCTGCTGTCGTGTGCCGACTTGGTGGGAAAAATCAGCTTTGCCAACACCACCATCACCGCCGCCAACGCGATTTCAGCAGGCACGCTCACCGTGGCGGGCACGCCGGTTCCGGCGCACTGCCAGATCACCGGCAGCATGTTCCCGCGCGTCAGCACCACCGACGGCAACAGCTACGCCATCGGCTTTGAAATGCGCCTGCCCAACGCCTGGAATGGCCGCTTCTACTACCAGGCCAATGGCGGTATCGACGGCAGCGTGGTCACGGCCACCGGCTCGGTGAATGGCGGCGGCGGGCTCACGCATGCTCTGAACATGGGCTTTGCGGTGATCAGCTCGGACGCAGGCCACGCCAGCGCACTCGGTGCCAATTTCGGCATCGACCCGCAAGCCCGGCTGGACTACGGCTACCAGGCCGTCGCCAAGCTCACGCCTATGGCCAAAAGCGCCATCCAGACCGCCTACGGCAAAGCCCCCGACCGCTCTTACTTCGGTGGCTGCTCCAACGGCGGCCGCCACACGATGGTGGCCGCTGCCCGCTATGCCGACCAATACGACGGTTATTTAGTCGGCAACCCCGGTTTCAACCTGCCCAAAGCCGGCATTGCCAACATCGCTGGCGGCCAAATCTACGCATCCCTGGCCAGCACGGCGGGTAATTTGTCCACCGGCTTCACCACCGCCGAGCGCGCGCTGGTGTCCACCGCCGTGCTCGGCAAGTGCGATGCCCTGGATGGCGCCACCGACGGCCTGGTGCAAGACACTGCCGCCTGCCAAGCCGCCTTTAACCTGGAGCGCGACGTGCCCACCTGCACCGGCGCACGCGACGGTAGCTGCCTGTCCGCCGCACAAAAAACCGGCATCGCCAAAATCTTCAGCGGCCCCACCACCAGCACCGGCAGCAAAATTTACGCAAGCTTTCCGTTTGATGCCGGGCTGGCGGGCAGCGGCTATGGGTTTTGGGAGTTCACCGCGCCGCTGGTGCTGGACTCGGGCGGTGTCGGCCTGATCTGGGGCTCCCCACCAGAAGCCGCAGCCACCTTCAATGGCCCCAGCTTTGCCCTCACCGGCAACCTCGACACCATGCTGGCCAAAATCAACGCCACCAGCGGCATCTACGCCGAGTCGGCCATGTCGTTCATGGCCCCGCCCAACCCCAGCCAGCTGCCCACCCTGAAGAACCGGGGCGCGAAGATGATGGTCTACCACGGCACCAGCGACCCGATCTTCTCCAGCGACGACACCACCACCTGGTACAACGCGCTGCGCAGCGACAACGGTGGCGACGCCAGCAACTTCGCCCGCTACTACCCCGTGCCCGGCATGAACCACTGCTCCGGCGGCCCCGCCACCGACCAGTTCGACATGCTGACCCCGCTGGTCAACTGGGTCGAAAAAGGCCAGGCCCCCGACAGCGTGGTGGCCAGCGTGCGCGGTGTCGGCAATGCCGCTGCCGTCAACGTGGACGTGCCCAGCACCTGGTCTGCCACCCGCAGCCGCCCCCTGTGCGCCTACCCCAAGGTAGCCCGCTACAACGGCAGCGGCAATATGGAGGCTGCGGCCAGCTTCAGCTGCAAGTAGCCAAGCAAAAGGGGCTGGAAACGGCTGGCAAAATACCCACCATGACCGTTTCAAGCCCCGCCAAATTCCCCGCCACCGTAGACAGCAGCCGTCTGGAGGGCCTGGTGGGCTACAACGCCCGCCGAGCCTCGCTGGCCATCATCGAAGTGTTTGTCGAGCGCATGGCCGTACACGACCTGCGCATCATCGAGTTCTCTATCCTCTCGCTGGTGGCGCACAACCCCGGCATCACCTCGCGCCAGCTGTCCAGCACCTTGGGCATCCTGCCGCCCAATCTGGTGGGCCTGGTCAACACCCTGGAAAAGCGCAGCCTGATAGTGCGCCAACCCCACCCGGTAGACGGCCGTGCGGTAGGCCTGCACCTGACCCCCGACGGGGAAGCCTTGGTCACCGCGTCCGAAAGCACCGTAGATGCGCTAGAGATCGAAGCCACCGGCAGCCTGACCGCCACCGAGCGCAAAACTCTGATCCGCTTGCTGCAAAAAATATACCGCACGTAATCCAGTTACAGCGCAGATACTCCGTGCGTGCAATGCTATTAAACTAGTAGCAGTTTTAATTTTTGCGGTATAGTCGCCCCACTGCATGGGTGTGTAAACGCCTTGCACAGCCCCAACCAATACACCGAGGAGAACACACCATGAGTTCCAAAGAAAACGTCGCCGTCCACCAACTGCTGGCCCTGCTGGAGTCCCGCTACGCCATCCGCGTCATGTGGGCCCTGCGCGACGGCCACGCCCAAACCTTTCGCCTGCTGCAAGACAGCGTGGGCGGTGTCACCCCCAACACCCTGAACACCCGCCTCAAAGAACTGCGCGAAGCCGACCTGCTGACCCACGGCTCCGAAGGCTACAGCGTCACCCCCAGCGGTGCCGACCTGCTCAAGCGCCTGAGCGACCTGCAAGCCTTCGCCGGCAAGTGGTCTACCGCACAGGCCAAGAAGGTCAAGTAAACCCTTCGGTCCTCCATAGAAAAAGGGGCTGGGAAGTAATTCCCAGCCCCTTTTTTTGTTGGTAGATGCCCCTACCGGCGCGCATGCCGTACAAACACCTGCGCCACCTGCAGCACCTGGGCGCGCCTGAAGGTGAGTCCGGTCAATATGACCCGCCCTTCATAGCCCTTATAGAAGATGCGGTTCATCAACGCGCTCAGCATGTTGAGCGCCCCAAAATGGCGGCGGGCCAGCGCCAGATCCCGAAAGCGCAGCACCAGACTGGTCACGCCATCGTCGGCATACAGCCGCACCGCCTCCACATCGGTCCAGGGTATGCGGCGTTCGGCATAGCGGTAGTCCAAAATTCCAAAGCGGTCCAGCACCAGTGCCGGGCCATGCCAAAAGAAAGCGCGCACGCACTTCCACACAATCCACAGGTAAGCCAACAAACCAGGGGTCAACAAGAGCGCCGCCCCACGCGCCGTCAAAAAGTACGACAGAGCCATGTATGCGCGGGGCACTCCCAGCAGGAGCACCGTCACCAGCACCAGCACAAACACCGCCCAAGGGCGAGACATGTACAGCAGCAAAGGCTCGGGCAGACTGGTCGCCGGACGGACGCTGGACACCACTGGCGGTAATGGTGCTGGTGCTGGTGCTGGTGCTGGTGGCGGCAATGGCGCAGCCTGCGGGTTGCTAGGTAGCTGCGGGACTGGTTGGCGGCGGGGCGGGGGCAAGGTGTCGCGGACCTCATTGTCACCGTCGTCGTCGTCACCATCGGCTGCACCAGAGCGGGTGAAACCGCTCCACCCAAACCACACCAAAAATCCGCCAAAAACCGTCCAGGCCGCCACCAGCAGCACAAAGCCCAGCGGATGCGCAGCAAAGCGGACATCCGCAGCACTGCGCGACAGCCCACCGATGGCCCCCGCCCACACGCCCGCCGCCGCCAGCTTCAAGCTGCCTAAGCCCAAAGCGAGTGCAAACAGGTTGGTAACCAGGTTTCCAAAAGAATTCATCGTCCAGTCCTTGGCATCGCCGATGGGCGGCCCCTGGATTTGTAACAGCTTGCAGCAGATTTAGGCAAAAAAAAGGGGGCTGGGAAGTGATTCCCAGCCCCTTTTTCATGTCTGTCAGGCCTTATTGAAGCTGAATTGCCCCGGTGCCTGGATCGGATCCACCTCCACCGCAATCACGTCCTTGGGCATGTATTTGCCTTCCAGCAGCAGCTTGGACAGCGGGTTCTCGATGCGCTGCTGGATGGCGCGCTTCAAAGGCCGCGCGCCAAACACCGGGTCGAAGCCGACCTTGGCCAGCTCGGCTAGTGCCGCAGGCGAAACTTGCAGCGTCAGGTCCATCTTGGCCAGGCGGGCCTCCAGCACCTTGATCTGGATGGCGGCGATGGCTTCGATGTTCTTGGCGTCCAGCGCGTGGAATACCACGGTCTCATCAATGCGGTTCAAAAATTCGGGGCGGAAATAGTTCTTCAGCTCGTCTTGCACCGCGTCTTTGATGTCCTCGTAATCTTGCCCCACCATGTTCTGGATGATGGGCGAACCGATGTTGCTGGTCATCACGATCACGGTGTTTTTGAAGTCCACAGTGCGGCCCTGGCCGTCGGTCAGGCGGCCATCGTCCAGCACTTGCAGCAGCACGTTGAAGACATCCGGGTGGGCCTTTTCCACCTCGTCCAGCAACAGCACGCTGTAGGGCTTGCGGCGCACGGCTTCGGTGAGGTAGCCGCCCTCTTCGTAACCCACGTAGCCGGGTGGCGCGCCGATCAACCGGGCCACCGAATGCTTCTCCATGAACTCGCTCATGTCGATGCGGATAAGGTGGTCTTCCGAGTCGAACATAAAGCCCGCCAGCGCCTTGCACAGCTCGGTCTTGCCCACGCCCGTGGGGCCCAGGAACAAGAAGGAGCCGGTGGGGCGGTTCGGGTCCGACAGGCCTGCGCGCGAGCGGCGGATGGCGTTGGCCACGGCCGTGATGGCCTCTTCCTGGCCGACCACGCGGTCGTGCAGTTTGACTTCCATTTGCAGCAGTTTGTCGCGCTCGCCTTGCATCAATTTGCTGACCGGAATGCCGGTGGCGCGGGCCACCACTTCGGCGATTTCTTCCGCGCCCACCTGGGTGCGCAGCAGGCGCGGGGCGTGGGCCGGGCCTTTGTCGGTTTCTTTGTCCTGGGCTTCTTTGAGTTGCTTTTCCAACTCGGGCAGCTTGCCGTATTGCAGCTCGGCGACCTTGTTGAAATCGCCCTTGCGGGTCAACTCTTCAATCTGGAATTTCAGCTTGTCGATGGCCTCGCGCACATGGGCGCTGCCCTGGGCCTGGGCTTTTTCAGATTGCCATATTTCGTCGTAATCGGCGATCTCTTTTTGCAGCTTGGCGATCTCTTCCTCGATCAAACTGAAGCGCTTGATCGAGGATTCGTCCTTCTCGCGGCGCACGGCTTCGCGCTCGATCTGTAGCTGGATCAAGCGGCGGTCCAGCTTGTCCATCACCTCGGGCTTGGAATCCATTTCGATCTTGATCTTGGCCGCCGCCTCGTCGATCAAATCAATCGCCTTATCGGGCAAAAAGCGGTCGGTGATGTAGCGGTGGCTGAGTTCGGCCGCAGCCACGATGGCCGGGTCGGTAATGTCCACGCCGTGGTGCACTTCGTACTTTTCTTGCAGGCCGCGCAGGATGGCGATGGTGGCCTCCACCGTGGGCTCGCCGACCAGGATTTTCTGGAAACGCCGTTCCAGCGCCGCATCTTTTTCGATGTACTTGCGGTACTCGTCCAGCGTGGTCGCGCCCACGCAGTGCAGCTCGCCGCGCGCCAATGCCGGCTTGAGCATATTGCCCGCGTCCATCGCGCCCTCGGCCTTGCCCGCGCCGACCATGGTGTGCAGCTCGTCGATAAAGACGATGGTCTGGCCTTCGTCCTTGGCCAGCTCTTTCAGCACGGTCTTCAGGCGCTCTTCAAATTCGCCCCGGAACTTGGCCCCGGCCAGCAGGGCCGCCATGTCCAGCGAGAGTACGCGCTTACCTTTAAGCGATTCGGGCACCTCGCCCGCCACGATGCGCTGGGCCAGGCCTTCGACGATGGCGGTCTTGCCGACGCCAGGTTCGCCGATCAGCACCGGGTTGTTTTTGGTGCGGCGTTGCAGCACCTGGATGGCGCGGCGGATTTCGTCGTCGCGGCCAATCACCGGGTCCAGCTTGCCCATACGGGCACGCTCGGTCAGGTCCATGCAGTATTTTTTGAGGGATTCGCGCTGGCCTTCGGCATCGGCGTTGTCCACGTTCTGGCCGCCACGCACCGCGTCAATCGCCGCTTCCAGCGACTTGCGGGTCAGGCCGTGGCTGCGCACCAAGGGACCGATATCGGCCTTGCTATCGGTCAGCGCCAGCAAAAACAGCTCGCTGGAGACGAACTGGTCGCCGCGTTTGATGGCTTCTTTCTCGGCCCCTTGCAGCAGGCTGCCCATGTCGCGGCTGAGCTGCACCTGGTCCTGGCCATGCACCTCGGGCAGCTTTTTGAGCGCGACCTCAATGGCCGTCAGCAGGCCGGGCACGTTGACACCCGCCCGCTGTAGCAGCGCCTGCGGGCCGTCGTCTTGGCGCAGCATGGCGGCCAGCACGTGGGCGGGTTCGATATAGCCGTGGTCGGCACCCAGCGCCAGGGTTTGCGCGTCGCCCAGGGCTTCCTGGAATTTGGTGGTGAGTTTGTCTTGTCGCATGTGTTCTCCAATGCAGTGGCAGATGGGTCAACTGCCGCCATTTTCAAGGCGATTGCGCTGCAATACCTTGCGATGGATCAAGTCTATAAATATAAGAAAAATAGGCCTCTAGCGCATATACAACATGCACAAACAGCTATTAAAAACATAGCAAACAAAGCCCTCTCGGCTATCCCTCCTACACACATTCGGCGGCTTGGCCGCGACCCTCCTAAAATTGGTCGCATGAACATCCACCAGCTTTCGGCCCGCTACCACCAGGAGCAAGACCGCATTCTGGTGCGCATCAACTCCACCGACGGCACCGAGATGCGCCTGTGGCTAACCCGCCGCCTCACGCTGGCCTTGTGGCCCACGCTGAACCAGGCCGTGGTCGAGCACGTGGCCCGGCAAGACGGCAGCACCGCCCATCTGGTGGATGCGGCCAGCAAAAAGATGCTGGCCGACTTCCAGCGCGCAGCCGTGCTCAAGGAGGCTGACTTTTCTACGCCCTACAAAGATGCCCCGGATGCGCCGGACGCCACCACCTTGCCGCTGGGCAGCGCCCCGCTGCTGGTGACCGAAGTGCGCATCACCCCGGTCGCCAACGGCCCTTTAAAAATCGCCTTCAACGAGCAATTGGCGGGGCAGGCACAGGCCCGTGGTTTCCAGGTAGAACTGGCCCCGCCGCTGGTACACGGCCTGGTGCAACTGCTGGAGCGGGCCTTGCACCAGTCGGCCTGGTTTGAGGGCAGTGCGGTACCGGGCGCGCAGCCCTTGCCGACCAGCGACTCGCCAGTGCTGGCCGAGCGGCCCAAGTACCTGAATTAAGCGTTGCTGGCCGCAATGCCCCAGCGCTGCAAGGCCGCATCGTCTGCCACCCGCGCATCGACCCAGCGGGCACCTTGCGGGGTTTGCTCTTTCTTCCAGAACGGGGCCTGGGTTTTCAGGTAGTCCATCAAAAATTCGCAGGCCTGGAACGCCTCGCCCCGGTGCGCCGAGCAGACCGCCACCCAGACGATCTGGTCCATCGGCTGCAGCAGGCCCACGCGGTGGATGACCTGGGCAGCGTAGATGTCAAAACGGCCCAGCGCCTGGTCCACCATCGCCTCAATCGCCCGCTCGGTCATGCCGGGGTAGTGCTCCAGCTCCAGGCTCAGCACCTCGCCGCTGGCATCCGGGTGCCAGTCGCGCACGGTGCCTAAAAAGCTGACGACTGCACCCACGCGGCGGTCGCCTCGGCGCAATGCGGCCAGCTCGGCACTGGGATCGAAGTCGTGGGTCTGGATGCGAACGCGGGGTGGGATCATGGCTCTATTTTCATCCAGTACAGTGGCTGTTTAACCACCGGAGAGAAAGCTTTGGCACCTACCTACACCCTTGCCGTGCACGGCGGCGCTGGCACGATGGCCCGTGGCCAAACCGACGAAACGCCCTACCACGCCGGGCTGCGGGCCGCGCTGGCGGCGGGCGAGGCAGTGCTGGCCCAGGACGGCTGCGCGCTGGATGCGGTGGTAGCAGCGGTGCGGGCACTGGAGGACGATCCGCTGTTCAACGCCGGGCGCGGATCGGTCTACACCTCGGCCGCGCAGCACGAAATGGATGCCGCCGTAATGATGGGTTCTACGCTGGCCGCCGGGGCGGTAGCGGGCGTGCGCACCGTCCGCAACCCGGTGCAATTGGCCCGCACGGTGATGGATTCCAACTTTGTACTGCTGAGTGGCGATGGGGCCGAGCAGTTCGCCCGCGCCCACGGTTTTGAAGCCATGCCGCCCGGCTACTTTCACACCGCGCACCGGCTGGCGCAGTTGCACCATCTGCAAAACGAAGCCAGCGCGGCGATGCAGATGGACCATGCCGCCCCTCTCGACGAAACCCGTAAATTTGGCACCGTGGGCGCAGTGGCGCTAGACAGCGCCGGCCACCTGGCCAGTGCCGTGTCCACCGGTGGCATGACCAACAAACACCCGGGCCGGATTGGCGATTCGCCACTGGTGGGCGCAGGCATATACGCCAACGACCAGAGCTGCGCGGTTAGCGCCACCGGCTCGGGCGAGTACTTCATCCGCGCCTGCGTGGCCCACGACATCCACGCCCGCATGGCCTACGCCGGGGCCACCCTGGAAGCCGCCAGCCACGCTGCATTGGCCGAGATGGCGCAGCTGGGCGGCGAAGGCGGGGTGATTGCGGTAGACCGGCTGGGGAATATCGCCCTGCCCTACGTCAGCGCGGGCATGTACCGGGGTTGGGTGCGGGCGGGGGAAGTACCGCAAACGCGGATTTTTGAGGACTGAGCGATCGGGCTTGGAGGTTTATGGCCATTTTTCAAGTGCCAAAAGTGCCACCTACGCATACCAGACCTGCACGGGGTGCTCCTATTTTTTACTATCAAAATAGAAGCAGAATCCGGTGGGCCTACTTTTCAGCAAACGCCCGTTCGACGACAAAGTGACCGGGGGTCGAGGTATTGCCTTCCTTGAAGCCGCGCTCTTCCAGCATGTGCTTCAAATCCACCAGCATGCCGGGGCTGCCGCAGAGCATGACGCGGTCGATGGCCGGGTCGAACTCGGGGAGGTCCAGATCCGAGAACAGCTTGCCGTTGTGCAGCAGCTCGGTGATGCGGCCCATGTTGCGGTAGGACTCGCGGGTCACGGTGGGGTAGTAGCGCAGCTTGCTGGTGACCATTTCGCCCAAAAATTCGTGCGCGGGCAGGTGCTCGGTCAGCATGTCGTGGTAGGCCAGCTCTTCGACCTGGCGCACGCCGTGGACCACGATGACCTGGTCAAAGCGCTCGTAGGTTTCGGGGTCGCGCACGATGCTCAGGAACGGGGCCAGGCCGGTGCCGGTGGACAGCAGGTACAAGTGCTTACCGGGCAGCAGGTAGTCGGTGACCAGGGTGCCGGTGGGCTTTTTGCCGACGATGATTTTGTCGCCCACCTGGATGTGTTGCAGGCGCGATGTCAGCGGGCCCTCGGGCACCTTGATGCTGAGGAATTCGAGATGCTCTTCGTAGTTGGCGCTGGCAATGCTGTAGGCGCGCAGCAGCGGTTTGCCGTCGTCCTTGTACAGGCCGATCATGGTGAAGTGGCCGTTGCTGAAGCGCAGCGACGGGTCGCGCGTGGTCGTGAAGGAGAACAGGCGGTCGGTCCAGTGGTGCACGCTCAGCACGGTTTCTTCGTTGAAAGCACTCATGTTTGGTAGCTAGAAGGGTTGGTGAAAATGGGCGCTATTTTCCTACAGCCGCCCGATCGGGCTGTCTATCGGCGATTCCACCTTGTCGCCACCGGGGTAAATTTAAAAGAAAAAAGCCTCTAGCGCATATTCCACCTGCACTATTAGCTATTAAATATATAGCAAATAGGTTTTTAAGGCTCGGGCGGCCTGGATGTTTGCGCCAGTTGCAGCGCACCGAAAACCAGCAAAAACAGCAAAAATGCCACCCGGGGCACATCCATCACGCTACTGACCAAGCCCACCAGCAGCACCCCGCTCAGCGATGCCGCCAGGTAGGGGGCCAGGGGCTGGCGGCGGGCGGCCCCCAGCACCAGCTGCCACAGGGCGGTGGCCACCAGCGCACCGCCCAACAGCAGACCCAGCAGGCCGCGCTCGATCAGCACCTCCAGGTACAGGTTGTCAATGTGCCAGGGCAAAAAGTAGAAGCGCGCCGCCGGGAACCAGTGCGCCAGGTTCTGCGCAAAGTCGCTATTGGCCAGCGGCTCCTGGCGGTCGCTGCGTTGCAGGCGGATGGACCGGAAATCGGCATGCCCCCCCGCGTCCAGCACCGCCACCGAAAACATGCCCAAGCGCGGCGCAAACCACGGCCCGCCCTTGAAGCTGGGCCCTTGCAAGGGCAGCACGATGCGCTGCCAGGGATCGGCCGTGGGCTGCATCTGCTGGTAGGCATCTTGGCAGCGGGCGGGATACAGCAAATGCCGTTCGCAGAGTTGCAGGTACACACCCACCGGGGCATCCACCCGCACCTGCAAGACGGCCCGGTAGCGCATGCCGGGGGCAGGATGAACCCGCTGGGTGGCAGCAAACAGGCCCTCCAGATCGAGATCGCTGCCGGGGCCACCATCGGGACCCGATATCCGCATCACCGGCGGCTCGGCCCCCTGCCCGGCACGCCACGCCACATGGCCGGGCCACACGCCCTCGGGGTGGCGGCGGGCGTAATGCGACGGCAGGCGGCCCAGGCCGATGCCGAGTGCCACATCCACCGGGTCCTGCACCGGGTCTTGCAACAGGTCCAGGCCGCGCTGCCAGTGCGCCATGCGGCTGCCGAAATCACGTTCGGTAGCGCCCAAGCGGTCGGCCATGAAGCTGCCGCCACTGAGCACACCCGCCACCTCGGCCAGCAGCGCAACCCCCAACACCCAGGCGGCCTTGGCGCGCCAGCCCACAGGCCGACGGCGCCGCCACAGGCTGACCACCAGCGCCCGCAGATCGAGTCCGGCTTTTTGCACCCACAGCAGCAGCCCCAACAGCAGCAGCGGAGCCACCATCGCCAGGTAGACCCCGCGCGAGAAAGTGGTGAGCCCGGCGTAGGTCACCAGCACGGCCAGCAGTGCACCGCAGGCCCATTGCCAGGGCCGCCGGGCACGGTGCAGCGCCCAGGCGACAAAGGGCGTGGCCAGGGCCAGATAGGCATCAATCGCCGCGCCGCCGACGTGCATTTCCCAAAACAACGCAGTGGTGCGGTACTTGCTGGTGAAGTTGAACAGGCTAGGGAACGCCGCCCGCTCCCACAGCACGGCCAGCGTCACCACCACCAGGCCCAGCAGCATGCCGGTGGCCAGGCGGCGGCAGCTGTGTGCCACCGACTGCCGTAGCGCATCGGCCAGCAAGGGAATACACAGCGTGGCCCAGAGCAGGCTTTTGGCCACCCGCAGGCTGTTCAGCGCATCGCCATAGCCTTGGAAAAGGCTCCACGGCAGATTGGGTGCATCCAGCACGCCACGGGCCAACGACACGAGGCTGGACAGCACAAAGGCGCTGGCGATGGCGGTAGAAAAAGACAGTGGCCGGGTCCAGCGGAACGCATCGTCCCTGGGCCGCCGTGCCAACCGAAAGTAGCCCGCCGCCAGCACCGCCAGCAGCAACAGGTCCAGCTCGTCAAAAATCAGCCAGCCGGTCCAGGGGGCAAAGTTCAAAAACGGCAGACAGGCAGGCACGGCCAACAGCCAGATGCCGGGCCGCCACAAGGCCACCATCGCCGCTGCATAGAAACCCACCAAGGCCAGCAAGGGGGAGATGGGGTGCGCCAGGGCCAGCCAGAGCCCCGCAAGGCCACACGCCAGCGCCAGCAGTGCCGAGAGAACCCGGCGCAATTCCACCTAACCCACCTAAACCAGCACTTCCACGCAGGCCGGGTGGCCTAAAAATCCTTGCGGGCTGGCACTGGCACCGTAGGCGCCCGACTGGAACACGGCGACCAAATCGCCCTCTTGCGCCACCGGCAACAGCATGCGGTCGCCCAGCAGGTCCAGCGGGGTACACAGCGGGCCGACCACCGAGGCGGGTTCCACGTCCACCGCCCCCATGCGGTTGGCGATGGCCACAGGGTAGTTTTTACGGATCACCTGGCCGAAGTTGCCCGAGGCGGACAAATGGTGGTGCAGGCCGCCGTCGGTGACCAGAAACACCTGGCCGCGCGAAACCTTGCGGTCGAGCACGCGGGCCACGTACACGCCCGCCTCGCCCACCAGGTAGCGGCCGAGTTCAATGACGAACGAGGCTTGGGGAAGCTCGGTCTTGGCACGCTCGGCCAGGGCGGCCAGGTTGTCGCCAATCGGCTGTAGATCAATGCGCTGCTCGCCCGGAAAGTACGGAATGCCGAAGCCGCCGCCCAGGTTCAGAAACTTCACTGGCAGCGGCGTGGCCTCGGCCAGGCGCACGGCCAGCGCGTAGGATTTCTGCTGGGCTTCGCAAATCGACTCGGGGCGCAGGTTTTGCGACCCGGCAAACAGGTGGAAGCCTTCAAACGCTAGGCCCGCGCTGGCAATGGCCGCCATGAGTTCGGGCATTTGTTCCACGTCTACGCCAAATTGCTTGGGGCCACCGCCCATCTTCATGCCCGAGCCCTTGAGCTCGAAGTCGGGGTTGACGCGCACGGCCACCCGGGCCGCAAGGCCCAGCTCGTTCGAAATGCCCGCCAGCAAGCCGACTTCGCGCATGGATTCCAAATTCACCAGCACGCCCGAGGCCACGGCCTGGCGCAGCTCGGAAGCACGCTTGCCCGGCCCGGCAAAGCTGATTTCCTGCGGGTCGGCTCCGGCATCCAGCGCCACCTTCAATTCGCCGGCCGAAGCCACGTCGATGCCATCGACCAGCCCGGCCATCAGCCCCACCACAGCGGGCATGGGGTTGGCCTTCATGGCGTAGTGCAGCTTGACGCTGGCGGGCAAAGCGGCGCGCAGCTCGGCTACGCGGTTGCGCAACTGCGCCCGGTCGTAGGCGTAAAACGGGGTTTGGCCGACGCGCGCAGCCAGTTGGGTGACGGGGATGCTGCCCACAAGCAGCTCGCCATCGCGTACGGGGAACTGGATCAGCGGGGCGTGGACGGGGGTGGCACGTTCGGTCATGGAGGTCATTCTTAAATGTGGCGCTCGGCCCAGTCGGTGGACAGCAGCTTGCGGTCGATCTTGCCGTTGGGGTTGCGGGGCAGCGGCCCGGCCACCACCTCCACCCCGGCGGGCAGCATGTAAGCGGGCATGCGGGTGCGGCACTCGGCCAGCAAGGCGGCGGTATCGAGCGCCCCACCTTCGGGCGCAGTGGCAATCACCTGGATGGCCTGGCCCCAGGCCGGGTGCTCCACCCCAAAGGCCACACATTCGCCAACCAGCCGGGTGGCGTACAACACTTCTTCTACCTCGGTGGGGCTGACGCGGTAGCCGGAGGACTTGATCATCTCGTCGCGCCGGCCGATGAAATACAAAAAGCCCTCGGCATCCATGCGCACCGTGTCGCCAGAGAAGACGGCGTATTCGGGTAGTTGCAGGCCCGGCTGGCGGCCCGGTGCGTCTGCGGCCAGCAGCTTGTAGCGCTCGGCGGTTTTCTCGGCATCGTTCCAGTAGCCCAGGCCGACCAACGCGCCCCGGTGTACCAGCTCGCCGGGTTCTTCGGGCGCGCAGGGGCTGCCGTCTTCGCGCAGCACCAAAATTTCGGCATTGGGGATGGCCTTGCCGATGGAGTCGGGGCGGCGGTCTACCTCGGCGGGCGGCAGGTAGGTGGAGCGGAAGGCTTCGGTCAGGCCGTACATCAGGAAGGGCTGGCTGTGGGGCACGCGCTGGCGCAGCAAATCCAGCGTTTCACGCGGCATGCGGCCACCGGTGTTGGCAAAGTAACGCAGCTTCTCGGCAATGGCGGCGGGCCAGGCGGTCTGGGTGAGCTGGATGTACAGCGGCGGCACGGCGGTCAGGCCGGTCACGCCTTCGCGCTCCATTGCCTTGAGCACATCGCGCGGCATCAAATAATTGAGCAGCACCACCCGGGCGCCCACGTGGAAGGCGGTGGTGAGCTGGCTGAAGCCCGCATCGAAGGACAAAGGCAAAGCGGCCAATAGGGTGTCAGCGCTGGTGTTATCTAGGTAGCTTGCTACACTTTTTGCACCAGCCACCATATTGCGATGGGACAGCACCACGCCCTTGGGCTTGCCGGTGCTGCCCGAGGTGTAGAGGATGGCGGCCATGTCGGTATCGATGACCCGGTGCCCGGCGCGGGGCGGGGCCGCCAGCAGCGCACTCCACAGGGATTGCGGCAGGGCAGATACCGTGGGTGCGGGGTCGGTCAGCACGATCTGGCGCAGGTCGGGGCAGTGGGCCAGTACCGGTGCCAGCAGCGCCAGACGCTCGGGCGAGGTCACCAGCACGCGCACATTACAGTCTTGCAGGATGAAGGCCACTTGCTCGGGCTTGAGCAGCGGGTTCAGTGGCACAAACACGGCCCCTGCAGCCGGTGCGCCAAAGCTGGCAACCACGGTCTCGAAACGCTTTTCCAGGTAGATGGCCACCCGTTCACCCCGGCCCACCCCCAGGGCCATCAGTCCCGCCGCGCATTGCGCCACCGCAGTGTGCAGCTCGGCATAGACCATAGACACCGGACCATAGGTCAGCGCACGGTCCTGCGGGGCCCGCTGCGCGGCACAGGCAATGAGTTCATGCAAAAGTGTGGATTCACGCATAGGGTTCAGGGGTGAAAAAGAGGGACAAAACCGCCAAAAAAAGCAGCTAAAAGTATCGCACAGGGGCCTCCACGGCAAAGCCATACGCGGCCCCTAAAATGCCGTCTACTTTTAGTAACCCAACAAGGAATTTCACATGGATGTGACACAGGAGGTCAAAACAGTTCTAGACGAGGTGCTGAGTTTGAATGGCCGCAGCGCGGCATTTACCCGTGAAACCCATCTGCTGGGGGCCATTCCTGAACTCGACTCAATGGCCGTGGTGTCGCTCATCACCCGCCTGGAAGAACATTTTGGCCTGACGGTAGACGACGACGACATGGACGGTTCGACCTTTGCCACCGTCGGCGCGCTGGTCGATTTCGTCAGCACCAAGCTCGCAGACTAAGGCGGACGCGATTCGATGGACGCTTTTTTCTTGCCCGTCGGATCTGGCCAGCGCTTCGCCATGTACTACCCGGCCCAGGGTGGTGCCACGCGCGGACTGGTGGCCTACGTGCATCCTTTTGCCGAAGAAATGAACAAGTCGCGCCGCATGGCGGCCCTGCAAGCACGGGCCTTGGCGGCCAATGGCTACAGCGTTTTGCAGCTGGATTTGCTGGGCTGCGGCGACAGTTCTGGGGACTTTGGCGATGCCAGCTGGCAGGCCTGGGTAGACGATGTGGTGCTGGCCTGCAAGTGGCTGCGCCGCCAGAGCGATGCGCCGCTGTGGCTATGGGGTTTGCGCGCGGGCTGCCTGCTGGCCGCCCAAGCAGCCAACCAAATCAACGAAGCTTGTCACTTCTTGTTTTGGGCCCCCACACCCGCAGGCAAGCCCCTGCTGCAACAGTTTTTGCGCCTCAAAGCCGCTGGGGACTTGGCCAGCGGCAACGCCAAAGCGGTGATGGACGGGCTGCGCCAGCAGTTGGCGACAGGCGATGCGGTAGAGGTTGCCGGGTACACGCTGGCAGCCGCGCTGGCATCGGGCATGGAACACGCCACTTTGGCCGCCCCCACGGTGGCGGGCCGACTCGAATGGCTGGACCTGTCTACCCAACCCGATGCCAGCCTGTCGCCCGCAGCCGCCAAGCCGCTGCAAGCTTGGCAAGCCGCCGGATTTGCCGTGCGCAGCCAAGTGGTGACTGGCCCGGCGTTTTGGCAAACCAGCGAGATCGAAGTGGCTCCTGCCTTGTTGGCCGCGACCCTGGCGGCCCTGCGCCCATGAACGAACACGCATTACTGTTTCCGTGCGGGCAAGACACGCTGGTGGGCGTGCTAAGCCTGCCAGCCGTGCCCGCCAGCACCGCCGTAATCATCGTGGTGGGTGGCCCCCAGTACCGCGTGGGCAGCCACCGGCAATTTGTCTTGCTAGCCCGCACACTGGCCGCAGCCGGTTACGCGGTACTGCGTTTTGACTACCAAGGCATGGGCGACAGCAGTGGGCCCGCAGGCGATTTTCTAACCGCCAGCGCCAGCATCCGTGCCGCGATCGACAGCCTGCAAAGCCGTGTGCCGCAGGTGGACAAGATAGTCTTGTGGGGTCTGTGCGATGCCGCATCCGCCGCGCTGCTGTATGTGCACGAAACCCACGATCCCCGCGTGACAGGCCTGTGCCTTTTGAATCCCTGGGTGCGCTCCGAAGCCAGTCTGGCACGCACCCAAGTCAAGCACTATTACGCCCAGCGTTTGATGCAAAGGGAGTTTTGGGCCAAGCTAGTAAGCGGCAAGGTCGCTGTGGGGGCGCTCAAGGCTTTGGTGAAAAATATGCAGCTCGCTATGCAAAAAGTGGCTGCACCGAATGCAGAGCACCCGCCATTCCAGCAGCGCATGGCGCACGCATGGACGGGTTTTGGGGGCCGTATATTGCTGGTGCTCAGTGGCAGCGACTACACCGCCAAAGAGTTTCTAGAGTACGCTGGCGTGCATCCCGCCTGGTCCAAAGCCTTTCAACATGCACGGCTTGAACGCCACGACATTGTGGATGCAGACCATACTTTCTCGCACCGACACGACACCACAGCAGTGGAAAAAACCACTCTCCATTGGCTTATGGAGCACGCTGCAAATTGACCTGCTGTACCCACGTAATAGGAACAATACCTCCATGCGCCTACAAAAAATAATCGCAACACCATTTTTACTGGCCATAAGCCTTTGGTTTTCCGGCGCTGCATGGGCGCAAGTAGATGACTCCATGTGTGGCTCCATCGCCAATGCATTTGGACCCCATGACTTCCGTACCGAACGCGGAAACAATCTCTACCTGGTTGAATCTGCCCACTTCACCGCCAGCGTTGAATCTCTTACAAAATCCGTAACAGGGTATATCGGACAAGATATAGACTACACATTGCGCGCATTCCCAAATCACCATAGGGCATTAATGACCGTCATTCGATATGGTGAAAAAAAGAAATCAGCACAACCACCAGATCTCAAATATACGGTCGAATGCTATTTCAACCGAGCCCTCCGTTTCCGCCCTGACGACACTTTGGTGCGGATGATTTACGCAACCTATCTCAATAAAAATAAACGTACTCCAGAAGCCATTCAACAGCTCGACATAGGCGCAAAGGAAGCCGATAGCAAAGAAAATCCATTGACCCACTACAACCTGGGCCTACTCTACCTAGAATCAAAAGAATACGAAAAATCATTGGTCCAGGCCCATAAAGCATATGGCATTGGATTCATCCAACCCGAATTAAAAGAAAAACTCAAAGAAGTCGGAAAATGGATTGATCCAGAAGTAACAACACCTACGGCCAGCGCCTCGTCGCCCACTCCCTCCAATTAAGCCCAAGAGAGCCATCTTTGCAAATTAACGCGCACGAACTCGGCTCTTCACGCCCCGCCCTGCCACGCGGCCCCGTGCTGGATTGGTCGAGTTTTACATGCATTGATGTTCCCAATGTCCATAGCATTGAAAATCTACCGAATATCGCGCTAACAACCAGTGGCCGAGCCGCCATTTACCAAGCCCTGCGCCAGTTAAATCTTCCGGCCCACAGCACGGTGCTGGTGCCGACATACCACTGCCCGACGATGGTCGCCCCGGTATTGCTGGCAAATCTGGAAGTTGCTTACTTTGGATTGCGCTCCGATGGATTACCCCATCTCGAAGCCATAGAAAATACGACCGCACAAAAATGCCGTGCCATGCTGGTTCCACATTATTTTGGACTGGCCAAATCACTGAGAGAAGTTCGCCAATGGTGTGATGCGCGCGGTATTGCCCTGATTGAAGACTGTGCCCACTGCTACTTTGGTGATGCAGGAGAAAGGCCAGTGGGTGCTTGGGGAGATTTTGCAACGGCCAGCGTATCTAAATTTTTTCCCGTTCCAGAGGCCGGTTTATTAGCGTCTGCATACCGACCCATTACTCCACTGAGTCTAAAAAAAGCCTCCATCAAAGCACAGGTCAAGGGATGGATCGATGTCGTGGAACTGGCTTCGCAATACCATCGGCTCGCAGGCTTAAGAACCGTTCTGGCATGGATTTTTAAATTAAAAAATCTTCGAACACCTCCTTCAGCAACAGGTGAAACAACCGTAGCGCCCCCCGATGTCTCCAGCATGGTGCGCGATTGCGATATGGCCCGCATAGGCCTCGCTCCGCTGTGGGCGGCCATCGCTTTAAAAAATTCTTTACCGCGTGGATACATCATCACGCAACGCCAGAAAAATTTTTCCCGCTATGCGGCATATTTTGCACAGGTAATGGGAGCCAGGCCTTTATTTCCCATCACACCCGACATCGCAGATTCAACTGCACCGTATGTATTTCCATTATGGGTGGATGAGCCCGATGCCATTTACCAGGCAGTTCGCGCATTGAAACTGCCCATATTCCGATGGGACCGCATCTGGCCCAATACACCGGTTTTGCCGGAAGACAATGGCCCCTTATGGAGCCACCACGTGCTTCAGCTTTTATGCCACCAAGATCTCAGCGCTGCCGACATTGATTACACAGCACAAGTGGTATTGAATTTATTGCAGACACAACAGGCAAAAATCCATGCCATGAATGAATAACGCCTCTATGACAAAAGCCATGCCACCCCATACACTCCACTGGCAAAATCTGCCTGCCGACAGCCTTCAAAAAACACCTGCACTGGTGCTTGAATGGGATAGGCTCAATGCCGAGCGGGAAAACCTGCCATTTATGACGGCCCATGCGGTTTGCGCGGCGTTGCGCGTTTTTGGTGCAGGCACAGAAAAACTACTGGTTGCAAGGCAGGACAACACCATCGTAGCCATGCTACTGGTCGTTTCAAGTGGCGCATTCCAATGGCGCACGTTTCAACCCTCTCAATTACCATTAGGGACATGGGTTGCCGCATTAACCCAGACACCCACCGATATTGCACGCAGCCTCCTCAGAGGACCTCTGGGTTTATGCCTCGCATTCTCCATGACGCAGGTAGATCCTTTGCTGGCGCCCCGTGAACTAGACCAAACCGATACAAAAAATATTGACTACATCGATACGGGCTGGATTGATATTGCTGGCACATTTGAAGATTATTGGGCTGCCCGTGGTAAGAATCTCCGCCAAAATATGCGAAAACAACGCAATAAACTGGCAACCGAAGGAATTCAACTTCAAATGCAGGCATTGACTTCGCCAGAAGATATGGCGGGGGCTATTGCCCGTTATGGCGTACTTGAAAGCTCTGGATGGAAAGCCACTGAGGGTACAGCGATCCACCCCGATAATCCACAGGGGCAGTTCTACATCCAATTACTCCAAACAGCTGCGCAACAAGGCGAAGCGGTGGTGTACGAGTATTTTTTCAATGGGAAAACAGTAGCCCTCAACCTGTGCATTCAACGCCAGGGCATATTGGTTATATTAAAAACCACCTACGACGAAAGCATTCAGGCCTATTCTCCGGCATTCTTGCTCAGCCAAGATGTAGTGGTAACAGTATTTAACCAAGGCAATATAAAGCGAATTGAATACTATGGTCGAATGATGGAATGGCATACCCGCTGGACAGAAAACAAGCGCACGCTGTACCAATTTACAGGCTACCGCTGGTCATGGATCAAACGTCTCGCAGAGCGCAGGCAGAAAAAAATGGACCCAGTCATCGACGTGCAAGCGGCTGAGAAATCTGACGTAAATACTTAATATCCAGAACGGAAATACGCTGCCATGATCACGATCATCATTCCTTATTTTCAAAAAGAAACCGGGATTCTGGCCCGTGCCTTGCGCAGCATTGCGGCCCAACAGCCCACCGCAATGCCTATGTATGTCATTGTGGTAGACGATGCATCCCCCATCTCTGCCGAATCTGAATTGGCAGCGGCTGGCACGCTGCCTTGCCATGTTGAAATTATCCACCAAGCCAATGGGGGCCCGGGTGCGGCGCGCAACACCGGGCTCAACCATGCACCCGCAGGTACACGCTATATCGCCTTTTTAGATTCAGACGATGAATGGTCTCCAGAGCATTTAGTCCGTGCCACGGAAAGCCTGGGGGCTGGATATACGTTTTATTTTTCAGACCACCGCCAACTGGGCGCCCAAACTAATGCCTTTGCGCGCGCGGGCCGCATTCAACCCGACCAGCATCCTTTATTACCCTTGCCCCATGCAGGTCTGCATGCCTACCAAGGCGACCTACTCGACCAAATAATCCGGGGCAACATCATTGGTACATCAACAGTAGTTTACGATTTTCAAAAGTTTTCAGAAAAACGTTTCAAAATTGAATTCACCAATGCCGGTGAAGATTATTTATTTTGGATGGATATCGCAAACAACCAAGCCAAGACGGCATTTTCCAGCTACTGTGAGGTGGTTTATGGCCGAGGTGTAAATATTTTTGCGGGCACCGTCTGGGGAAGCGAGCAGCACATGCTGAGAACCCACAATGAAATTAAATACAAAAAGCTCACAGGCCAATTATTTAAATTATCAGCACTGCAAAAATCGCACATCCAAGACTCCATCAAAAGCCTGCGTACGACTTTTATCCAAGATCTACTTCACAGAATTTCGAACCGGGAAAATTTACCTTTGCATTTATTGAAAAAGCACATGCGACTTGATCCGTTAAATTTCATAATGATTCCAGCCGTACTGGCAAAGAAGATATTCGGAATAAAACAATAAATTCTCAGGCTCCACTGAATCTATCAGTGGTTTGCAAATTTTTAGCCACTACATGCGCACCGCACGATGCGCGCACCACCAACTGGATCGGTTTCTCCGGGTAAGTGGCTTCCGGGGGGGGCTCGCCACGCAACAGGGCCAACAACATATCCATTGCCTCGCGGCCCAGGGCGATGGTGTCGGAGCGCACGGTGGTCAAGGGTGGAGATGCAAATTCGGCCATCGGAATGTCGTCATAACCCACCAGGGCAATATCTTCGGGCACGCGCAGACCGGCTTCTTTCAACGCGCGGAGGGCGCCAAAGGCAATGGTGTCGTTGCCTGCAAACAGGGCGGTAAACGGTACCTTGCGGGCCAATAGCTCCTGAGTAGCACGGTAGCCGCTGGCGGCGCTGATGTCGGCATAGGCACACCAAGCGGGGTCGATGGGCAAGGCGTTTTCGGCCATCGCCTCGCGCCAGCCACGTTCGCGCTCGTTCACCGCCAGGTACTCGGGTTGAGCGAAGTTGACGAAAGCGATCTGGGTATGGCCTAGTCCAATCAGGTGGTTAACGGCCATCTTGGCGGCCACAGAGGTGTCGTTGCCGGTGGTGTGGTAGCGGCCTACGTCGGGCATGCCGGTGCCAAACACCACCATGGGGATGCCCGCATCGGCAATGCTGGCCAGGTACTGCCGCCCGGCCAGGCTGGGATTAACCACGATCAGCCCGTCGATGCGGCGACTGCGCACCAGGTCCACAAAAGCACCGGGGGCGCGACCCTCATCGTCGCTGGACTCGATCAGCATCTTCAGGCCGTGGCGGTGGCACTCCTCGTTGATGCTGGCCACCAATTGCACCAGAAACACGTCCACGTACAGGTGCGCGGCCTTCGGAATCACCAGCGCTACGGTACCGGTGGCACCGCCCGCCAGCGTGCGCGCAGCGGCATTCGGCTCGTAGCCGATCTCGCGGGCAGCGGCCAGCACCTTTTCACGCGTGGCCTCGCTAATGCCTTGGTCGCGCACGTTGTTCAGCACAAAGGACACGGTGGTGCGCGACACACCAGCACGGCGCGCAACGGCGCTACTGGTGGGGGGGGACTTTAAAGATGCGGACATGGATGGGGATCGTAGTCGATACCTACATTGCGCGTTTTCCCTAGTACTAACTCGCGTTACCTAATTTACCATTCCAATCACTAACTCGCGTTAGCAATAAAAAGGAGATCCGTTGGCCACCCCCTCTTTGCAATCCCCGCATCCACCGCATGCGCTAAGCCCTACCCGGCGGGCTGAAACCCTGACCGCCTGGGCGTTGGTGCTGCCCGCCTTTATCGGCTTTGTGCTGTTCTACGCCCTGCCCACGCTGCGCGCCATCGAGATCAGCTTTACCGACTGGAACCTGCTGCGCGCGCCGAAGTTTGTGGGCCTAGCCAACTACACCGCCATGCTGCAAGACGGCAAGTTCTGGCAGGGCATGAAGCTGTCGGCCTACTACGTGGTGCTGAATATTCCGCTGCAAATCGTGCTGGGCCTGTTTTTGGCGGTGGCGATGGACCGGCTGACCAAGTCGCTGTTCGTCAAATCCATCGTGCTGCTGCCCTACCTGCTGTCCAACGTGCTGGTGGCCATGATGTGGCTGTGGATGCTGGACCCGCTGCTGGGCCTGGTCAACAGCCTGATCGACGGCATCGGCTTTGAGCGCCAGCCCTTCTTTGGCGGCGCAGACCAGGCGCTGCTGACGGTGGCGGCGGTCAACATCTGGCGGCACATGGGACTGGTGGCGATGCTGTTTCTGGCCGGGCTGCAAAACATACCGCGCAACCTGTACGAGGCCGCCGCGCTGGAGGGTGCGACCGAGTGGCAGATGTTCTGGCGCATCACCCTGCCGCTGCTGCGCCCGGTGATGGTATTTGTGCTGGTGACCAGCGTGACGGGCTCATTCCAGATCTTCGACACCATCGCCGTGACCACCAATGGCGGCCCACAGGACAGCACCCGGGTGATCGTCTACTACATCGTGCAAAACGCCTTCAGCTTCTACAAGATGGGCTACGCCTCGGCCATGTCGATGACGCTGTGCGTAGTGATGATGCTCTACACCGTGCTCCAGATGCGGGTGATGAAAGCCTCCGAAAACGACTTAGCCTGACCTGGAACGCACCATGACCGCCCCTGCCAACAACACCTCTTACCGCCTGTTTTCGCCTGGCCGCATCGCCGCCTGGGCCGCACTGGGCATCATGCTCGTCGTCACCCTGGCCCCGCTGTGGATGGTGCTGAAAACCGCGCTCATGCACAGCGCCGATGTGTACACCGAGTCGGCGCAGATCCTGCCCTCCGACCCCACGCTGGCCAACTTCCAACGCGTGCTGGGCTTCATGACCGCCGATGAAAGCCGCGCCCTGGGCGGCTCGGGGGCCGAGATCAACTTTCTGCGCTCGCTGGGCAATTCGCTGCTGTTCACCAGCACCATCGTGGTCACCCAGGTGAGCTTTGCGGCCATGGCGGCCTATGCGTTTGCCCGCCTGCGCTTTCCGGGTCGCAACGTACTGTTTGGGTTGTTTGTGGGCTCGATGATGGTGCCCGGTGTGGTCACGTTCATCCCCAACTTCATCCTCATCAAAGACCTGGGCCTGCTCAACACCATGGTGGGCATGGTGGCGCCGTTTTGCCTGATGCAAGGGTTCTCGGTGTTCTTCTTGCGGCAGTTCTTCTTGTCGATCCCACGCGATCTGGAAGAGGCCGCGCTGCTAGACGGGGCCTCGTACACCTACATCTTCACCCACGTGGTGCTGCCGCTAAGCATCACCCCGCTGGCCACCATTGCCATGCTGACCGGCATCAATATGTGGAACGAATTTTTCTGGCCCTACCTGGTGGCCAAAGACGAAGCGCAGCAGGTGCTGCCGGTGGCCCTGCAAAGCTTCAAGTCGCAAACCGCCCAGGGCCAGCCCGACTGGACCGGCCTGATGGCCGCCACTGCCATCACCGTGATGCCCACCATTTTGCTGCTCGTCGTCCTAGGCCGCCGAGTAGTGGAATCCGTCCAGTTTTCTGGCGGCAAGTAAGTGTTCCCACAACCCACCATAACGGAGACAAGCATGACCCTCAAACTCAGCACACTCGCAGCGGCCGCCCTGGCCTGCATCGGCAGCGCCCACGCCGTCGAAGTCAAATACATGCTCTGGGATGCCAACCAGATGCCCGCCTACAAGCAGTGCGCTGCCGACTTCGAGAAGAAGAACCCCGGCACCACCATCAAGATCAGCCAGTCCGGCTGGAACGACTACTGGACCGCCATCTCCACCGGCTTCGTCTCGGGTACCGCGCCCGACGTGTTCACCAACCACCTGTCCAAGTACCCTGAATTTGCCAAAAACGACCAGCTCGTCGATCTGACCCCGCTGATCCAGCGCGACAAGGTCGACCCCGCCAGCTACACCACCGGCCTGTACGACGTGTGGGGCCGCGACGGCAAGCAGTACGGCCTGCCCAAAGACTGGGACACCATTGGCATGGTGGTGAACATGGAAATGGCCAAGAAAGCCGGTGTGACGCTGGCCGACCTGCAAGCCATGACCTGGAACCCCAAGGACGGCGGTAGCTTCGAGCAGGTATTGCGCAAACTGACAGTAGACGCAGCGGGCAACAACGCAAGCAGCCCCAACTTCGACAAAAAGAAGGTCAGCGTCTACGGTTACCAGACACCCGCCGGAGCACCCGGCATGCGCGGCCAGACCGAGTGGAGCCACTTTGCCGTGTCCAACGGTTTCAAGTTCCAGGACAAACCTTGGGATGCCAAGTTCTACTACGACGACCCCAAGCTGGCCGAGAGCATCACCTACATCGCGGGCCTGCCCGCCAAGGGCCTGTCGGCGGTGTTCGAGAACGCCAAGACGCTGGGCTCCGACGCCATGTTCGTCGGCAAGAAGGTCGCCATCGTGCCCCAGGGCTCGTGGATGATTACCTACTTCAAAGACAACGCCAAGTTTGAAAACGCCTGGATTCCGTTGCCCACTGGCCCCACCGGCACCCGCGCCACCATGTTCAACGGCCTGGCCGATTCCATCTGGGCGGGCTCCAAGGTCAAGGCCGATGCCTGGAAGTGGGTCAAGTACCTGGGCTCGGCCGACTGCCAGAGCGTGGTGGCCAACACCGGCGTGGTGTTCCCGGCCATCAAGGGCCAGGCCGAACGCGCGGTCGAAGTGCAAAAAACCAAGGGCGTGGATTCCAGCGCCTTCCTCACCATGGCCAAAGCAAAAACCTTCCTGACCCCGATTGCCGACCACGGCTCGGAAATCGACGAAATCATGAAGGCGGCCCTGGAAGCCGTGCTGGCGGGTAAGTCGGACGCGGCCAGTGCACTGAAGGCCGCCAACACCCAAGTGAACGCGCTGAAATAAGCACACCGCTGACGACCGCCCGCCCCCACCCCAACCCTCCCCCGGCGGGGGAGGGGGTAAGACAGGGGCCGAATTTCTCCCTCCCCTTCGGGGGAGGGCCGGGGTGGGGGCCGGATGTCCGCCCCCTTTCCGAATTTGTCAAACTACTGAAAGACTAGCCATGACACGCCGCATCAAGATCACCCTCATCGGGGCTGGCAGCATTGTTTTCACCCGCAACCTGCTGGGCGATATTTTTTCTTATCCCGAGCTGGCCGATTGCGAAGTGGCGTTGCACGACATTGACGCGCACCGCTTGGAGCTGGCCGAAATGGTGGCGCAGCGGCGGGCGGCAGCCTTGGGCGTAAAGCCCCTCATTACCGCCAGCACCGACCGCCGCCGCGCACTCATTGGTGCGCAGTTCGTCATCAGCACCATCCAGGTCGGCGGCTACAAGCCCGCCACCGTGACCGACTTCGAGATTCCCAAAAAATTTGGCCTGGAGCAGACCATTGGCGACACGCTGGGCATTGGCGGCATCATGCGCGGCCTGCGCACCATCCCCGTGCAACTGGCCATGTTGAAGGACATGGAAGACGTGTGCGCCCCCGGTGCTATCCACCTGAACTACGTCAACCCCATGGCCATGATCACCTGGGCGCTGAACCAGGCCAGCAAGCGCATACCCACCGTCGGCCTGTGCCACAGCGTGCAGCACACGGCGCACGAGCTGGCGCACGACTTGGGAATTCCGGCAGAAGAAATCGACTACACCTGCGCGGGCATCAACCACATGTCGTTCTACACAAAGTTTGAGCACAAGGGCGTCGACTTGTACCCGCGCCTGCGCCAGATGTATGCCGATAGCCAGGCCCCCGACTGGAACCGCGTGCGCTATGAGATGCTGCACCAGCTGGGCCACTTCCCCACCGAGTCCAGCGAGCACTTTGCCGAATACGTGCCGTGGTTCATCAAAAAGGGCCGCGAAGATTTGCTGGCCCAATACAACATCCCGCTTGACGAATACCCCGGTCGTTGCCAGATTTTCGAGCACGCCTGGCCCTACATCGAGCGCGAACTACTGGCCCCCGGCACGCAAGACGTGCAAGCCCTGACCGCCGAACTGGTGGCCGCCAACATCCATGTGATGCCGCGCAACATCACCGAAGCCGCCCGGCTGCTGGAGGGCCTGAACGCCGTCAACCGCTCGGTCGAATACGGCGGGCAGATCATCCACTCGATGGTCAGCGGCACGCCGCGCGTGGTGTATGGCAATGTGCTGAACCACCACCTGATCGACAACCTGCCCCAAGGCTGCGCCGTCGAAGTGCCCTGCCTGGTAGATGCCAACGGCGTGCAGCCCACCCGCGTGGGCAAGCTGCCCATCCAGCTGGCCGCGCTGATGCGCACCAACGTCAACGTGCAGGAGCTGGTGGTGGCCGCCATTACCGAGCAAAAGCGCGAACACGTCTACCACGCCGCCATGCTCGACCCGCACACCGCCGCCGTGCTCGACCTGTCGCAAATCCGCGCCATGGTCGATGAGCTGCTGGTGGCGCACCGCGCCTTTCTGCCCGACTATTTGCAAGCCTAACTTTCACGTTAATAGAAAGAAAACCACCATGGCCAGCATTGAACTCCGCGCCGTCAACAAGACCTACATGAACGACGTGGCGGTGATCCGCAACGTGAATCTGCACATCCAGCAAGGCGAGTTCTGCGTCTTCGTCGGGCCGTCGGGCTGCGGCAAGTCCACGCTGCTGCGCATGGTGGCCGGTCTGGAAGACATCACCAGCGGCGACCTGCTGATCGACGGCCAGCGCATGAACGACACCCAGCCCGCCAAACGCGGCGTGGCGATGGTATTCCAAAGCTACGCGCTGTTTCCGCACCTCAGCGTGTATGAAAACCTGGCCTTCGGCATGACGCTGAACAAGGTAGACAAAGCCGAGATACGCCGCAAAGTGACAGCCGCCGCCCAGGTGCTACAGCTGGAACATTTGCTCGACCGCAAGCCCAAAGCCCTGTCGGGCGGCCAGCGCCAGCGGGTGGCGATTGGCCGCGCCATCGTGCGCGAGCCGGGCGTGTTTTTGTTTGACGAACCGCTGTCCAACCTGGATGCATCGCTGCGGGTGCAAACCCGCTTTGAGATCGCCAAAATCCACCGCGACTTCGGCAAGGCCAGCACCATCTACGTGACCCACGACCAGGTCGAAGCCATGACCCTGGCCGACCGCATCTTGCTGCTCAACGCCGGGCCTGCTGTCCTCACCGAGGGCAGCGTGGCCCAGTGCGGCACGCCGCTAGAGCTGTACCACCGGCCGCGCAACCTGTTTGTGGCGGGCTTCATCGGCTCGCCAAAAATGAATTTTCTGGAAGGCCGCTTAGTCGAAGGCCGTGGCGACATGGCCGGTGTGCAACTGACCGGTGGCGAGGTAGTGGAGGCGATGGTCGATGCCAGCCGCCTGCAAATCGGCCAGCCCGTCACCGTGGGCATCCGCCCCGAGCACACCCTGCTGGGCACCGCCACCCAAAGCATCGTGCGCGATGTGCACTGGCAAGAGCGCCTGGGCGAATCCACCTACCTGTTTTTAGACAGCGGTGTGGCCAACCAGCCCCTGGTGGTCAAAGCCCCCGGCCAGTTCCACGCCAACCCCGGCCAGCGCGTGGCGGTATCGCTGCCCGCTGCGTCGATGCACGTGTTTGACGACAAAGGCCATGCGCTGGAACGGCGTATTCCGATTGCCGATATGCTGATTCCGCACGCCGCCTGAACATCCGGCCCCCACCCCAACCCTCCCCCGGAGGGGGAGGGAGCAAGGCCGGGCCCCGCATGCCCTCCCTACCCCTCCGGGGGAGGGCCGGGGTGGGGGCAAGCAGCCACCAAACCACTCCATATTTCTACCCACCATGCCCCCCGAATTCCTAACCCTCCACAGCCGCCACAGCACCCTGGTCCTCGAATGCCCCGCTAACGAAGCCCCCCTGTGGCGCTACTGGGGCCCGCGCCTGCCCGATGCCAGCACGCCCGGCCAGCCGCTGCGCGACACCCGCCCCCTGCCCTCGTTCATGCTCGATTTCGACCAGCCGCTGACGGTATTGCCCACCTTCGGCGTAGGCTGGTTCGGCCAGAGCGCGCTGCTGGCGCACCGCTCAGGGCGGGACTTTGCCCAAGCTATCACCCAATGCACGGTGGAATGGACCACACCCGGCAGCGCCCTGGTGCTGCACCTGCTGGATACCGTGGCGCAGCTGCGCTTTGACGTGTCGATTGCGCTCCACAAAGATACCGACGTGCTCACCCTGCACACCACGCTGACCAACCTGGGCGATGCCACCCTCGACGTGCAATGGCTGGCCGCAGGCAACCTGCCCTTGCCAGGTGATGCCGCCACGGTGCGCTCATACGCGGGCCAGCACAACCATGAATTCCTGCTGCAAACCGATACGCTGACCCGCAGCCAGTGGCGGCGCGAGAACCGCCGGGGCCGCACCTCGCACGACTGCTTTCCCGGCGCGGTGGTCACCACCCCCGGCAGCACCGAGCACAGCGGCCTGGTCTTCGGCGCGCACCTGGCCTGGTCGGGCAACCACCAGCAAACCATAGAGTGGCTGCACGACGGCCAGTACCAGTGGCAAATGGGCGAATGGCTGGCCCCCGGCGAAGGCCGCCTGCCCCCCGGAGCCAGCCTGCACACGCCCGAAATTATCGCCACCTGCTCCACCGAGGGCCTGAACGGCCTGGCCGCCAACTTCCACGCCGCCCTGCGCGCCCGCATGGCCTGGCCCGGCGGCAGCATGCGCCCACGCCCGGTACACCTCAACACCTGGGAAGCGTTTTACTTCGACCTAGTCCCTGCCGACGTGATGGCCCTGGCCGATGCCGCCGCCAAAGTAGGCGTGGAGCGCTTTGTGCTGGACGACGGCTGGTTCAAAAGCCGCCACCACGACCGCGCGGGTCTGGGCGACTGGTGGCCCGATGCCGACAAGTTTCCACAAGGTTTGGGCCCACTGGTTGCGCACGTCAACGCGCTGGGCATGGAGTTCGGCCTGTGGGTCGAACCCGAAATGCTCAATCCCGACAGCGACCTCTTCCGCACCCACCCCGACTGGGCGCTGCAAATCGCCGGTCGCCCGCTCATCACCGCCCGCAACCAGCTGGTGCTGGACATCTCCCGCCCCGAGGCCGCCGACTACCTGTTTGGCAAGATCGACACGCTGCTGGCCGCCCACCCCATCCGCTACCTGAAGTGGGATTTGAACCGCGACCTGACCACCGCCGCGCTGGCCGGTGGCCTGGGCGGTGCAGGTTACCGCGCCCAAGTACACGCGGTGTACGCCCTGCTGGCCCGGCTGCGCGCAGCCCACCCCGAGGTGGAGATTGAAAGCTGCTCCGGCGGCGGCGGCCGCATCGACTTTGGCGTGCTGCGCTATACCCACCGCGTGTGGGCCAGCGACTGCATCGACGCGATGAGCCGGGTGCAGATCCAGCACGGCTTTGGCCAGTTCTTTCCACCCGAAATTTTGGGCTCGCACATCGGCACCAGCACCGCCCACACCACCGGCCGCAGCCAGTCGCTGGCCTTCCGCGCAGCGGTGGCCATGACCGGGCACCTGGGCGTGGAGCTGGATGTACGGCATTTAGACGAATCGACCTCTAGCGCACTATCTACCTGGATAGCATGCTATAAAAAGTATAGAAATCAGATCCACCACGGCCGCGTCTGGCGGGGCGAGGCCGCCGACGGCCTGGTCTGGCAAGCACATGGCGGCGCGGACGACCTGCTGCTCTTCGTCTACCGCTGCCAGCCCACCAGCCACCGCTACACGCCCCCACTGCGCCTGCCCATGCTGGACTCCACCGCCCGCTACCAGGTGGAGCAAGTGGTACCTATCGCAGGCGAAGGCGCGGTGCAGTCCCCTGCCCCGTTCTTCACCGCGCTGCAAAACGGCGGCGTAGAACTGGACGGCGCGTGGCTAGCCCAGGCCGGGCTGCCCATGCCGCGTGCCACGGCGGAGACTTGTTTTATCGTGCGGCTGCGGCGGGTCTAAATCACTACATTTTTCATAGCTACTAACGCAAGCATTACATACGCTGGCGGAACTTTTCCCCAAAAACTCCGCCAGCGACTCAATTGAGATAGCACCCCTACTTCCCCCCGGTATGGACCCCCAGCAGCGTATACAGCGGACACCAGCGCACGCTGGCTGTGGCGACCAGCACCAAGCCCAGCCAGCCCCACAGTCCGATCACGCCGGTAGCGGCCAAGAGAATCAGCACCAGTCCGATGGCTATACGCAGAATGCGGTCAACGCCGCCTATATTGAGTTTCATACCGAGTCCTTGTGAAGTGAGCACCGATTGGACCCCGCCCTGCGTCCGGTGTCTGTGACACAAGTCACCCCGCCAAATCCCGCAGCGCCGCGCTGTTGAGGATGCGGATGCGCTCCCGCCCCAGTTCCACCCAACCGTCTTGCACAAACCGACCCAGCAGGCGGCTGACGATCTCGCGCACGGTGCCTAGCTGGTCGGCCAGCGCCTGGTGGGTGGTGGTGAGTTCAGAGCCGTGGCCGAGCAAGGCTGCGGCCAAGCGTTGGTCTAATTTTTGAAACGCCACAGCCTCGACCAGCCCGCTCAAATCGGCCATGCGCTGGGCAAACAAACCCAAAATATCGGCGCGAAATGCGGGCTGTTCCAGCCAGCGCTGGAACACGTCTCCGGGTACGAGCAGCAGGGTTGTGGCACGGGTGGCCACCCCCGTGGCCAGCATGGGCTGCTGGCGGAACAGGCTGGCGGCAGACACCAGGCACAGCTCTCCTTGCGTCACGCGGTACAGCTCCAGGTTGCGGCCATCGCGGGAGGACTGAAAAACCTTCACCTCGCCTTCCAGCACCAGCGGAAAGCCCTGGCACGGCGACTGGGCCTTGAACAGCACACTGCCTGCGCCCACCTGGTGCGGGCCGCAGCTGGCGGGCAACTCCGCCAGCTGCGGGCTGACAAAAGCCAAGCTGGGGTAATAGGCGAGCGGGCTCACTCGGGGTGCACCACCCCATCCATCCGCAAGCCCTTCGGCAGCGGAAACTTCACCGTCTCTTCAATCCCGTCCATCTTGCGCACCGACACTGCGCCCAGCGCGCGGATGCGGTCGATCACCTGCTGCACCAGCACGTCGGGGGCGGAGGCACCGGCGGTCAGGCCAACGCGGGATTTGCCTTCGAACCAGGCGGATTGCAGCTCTTCGGCGTTGTCCACCATGAAGGCTGGCGTGCCCAGCTTTTCGGCCAGCTCGCGCAGGCGGTTGCTGTTGGAGCTGGTGGGGCTGCCGACCACGATCACGATGTCCACCTGCGGGCTCATGATTTTGATGGCGTCTTGCCGGTTTTGCGTGGCGTAGCAGATGTCTTGCATCTTGGGCGCGCGGATCAGCGGGAAGCGGGCTTTCACGGCGGCCAGAATCTCGGCGGCGTCGTCCACGCTCAGGGTGGTTTGCGTCACTACCGCCAGTTTTTCGGTTTGCAACGGCTGGGCGTTGGCCACGTCGGCCACGTCTTCCACCAGGTGGATACCGCTCTCCAACTGGCCCATCGTGCCCTCCACCTCGGGGTGGCCCTTGTGGCCGATCATGATGAACTCATAACCCTCTTTATGCAGCTTGGCCACCTCCACATGCACCTTGGTGACCAGCGGGCAGGTGGCATCGAAAATCTGGAAACCCCGCGCCCGCGCCTCCTGCTGCACCGCCTGGCTCACGCCGTGGGCCGAGAACACCAGGGTCGCGCCGGGCGGCACGTCGTCCAGCTCTTCGATAAAGATGGCACCGCGCGATTTCAGGTCATTGACCACGTAGGTGTTGTGCACGATCTCGTGGCGCACGTAGATGGGGCGACCAAACTTGGCCAAGGCCTTTTCGACGATCTCGATCGCCCGATCGACCCCCGCGCAAAAACCGCGTGGCTCGGCCAGGATGATTTCTTCCGGCATGCTCACAGCACGCCAATCAGTTGCACTTCAAACGTCACCGGCTGGCCCGCCAGCGGGTGGTTGAAGTCGAACAGCACCGCGTCGGCGCTCTCGCCATTGCCCACCTGCTGCACCGCACCGGCGTAGCTGGCCAGGCCGTCCGGCGTGGGGAACTGCACCACATCGCCCACGTGGTACTGCTCCAGCGGGTCGCCTAGCTGGTTCAACAGCTTGCGGGCCACCCACTGCTGCATGTCGGGCTTGCGCTCGCCAAAGGCCTCCCCGGCGGGGATGTCGAACGAAGTGCGCGTGCCCTCGGGCAGGCCCAGCAGGCGCTGCTCCATCGCGGGCGACAACTCGCCCGTGCCCAGCGACAGGGTGGCGGGCTTGTCGTTGAAGGTATTGATGATGTCGCCGGTGGGGCCGCCCAAGCGGTAGTGCAGGGTCAAAAACGAGCCGGGCTGGACGGTGGGGACTGTGGTGGTGGGTGCGGTAGTGGGCATTAGGAGTCTCGGTAAACTGGCCGCTATTGTAAAAGTCCACCATGCCGCTTAAAGATTTACCCCCCGATGCCCGTCCGCGCGAAAAGCTTTTGGCGCGCGGACCTGCGGCCCTGAGCGATGTGGAGCTGCTGGCCATCCTGCTGCGCACCGGGATTGCGGGCAAAGGCGTGTTGCAAATGGCCCATGAGCTGCTGCACATCCAGGCGGCGGGCAGCAGTGGTTTGGGCGCTGGATTCAACGGTTTGGCCGGATTGCTCAACGCCACGGCGGACGACCTCAAGCGCATCAAGGGCCTGGGCCCGGCCAAGCGGGCCGAGATCATCGCCGTGCTGGAGCTGGCCCGCCGGGCTATGGCGCAAAAGCTGCAAGAACGCACCATCTTCACCGATCCGCAAGACCTCAAACACTACCTGCAACTGCACCTGGCGGGCAAAACCCACGAGGTGTTTGCGGTGCTGTTTTTAGACCCCAGCCACCGCCTGCTGGCGATGGAAGAGCTGTTTCGTGGCACGCTGACGCAAACCAGCGTGTACCCGCGCGAAGTGGTGCTGCGCGCCCTGCACCACCAAGCCGCCAACGTGGTGCTGGCGCACAACCACCCCAGCGGTTCGGTGCAGCCCTCGCTGGCCGACGAAGCCCTCACCCACACCCTGCGCGCCGCGCTGGCGCTGATCGACGTGCGCGTGCTCGACCACATCATCATCGCCCCCGGTGAAACACTGTCCATGGCCGAAAAAGGCCTGCTCTGATGAAAATCACCTCCCTGCAAGATCTGAAAAAGATCCAGAAGTCCATCGCCGAGGCCGCCGCCCGGCAAGCCGCCGAGCGCGTGGTCCAGCTGGAAACCCAGCGCCGCCTGGCGGCCCAGAAAAACCTGTTTGTGATGGCGGCGGGTACGGTCCACCGTCTGCCCGACAAGCGCCAGGCGCTGTTGAAAAAGCAGCCCCCCGCGCCCATCGCCACACAGCTGCAATTGGACGAGCAGGCGGTGCTGGTAGAGGCCATCAGCGACGGCTTCGATGCCAGCAGCTTGCTGGAAACCGACGACTCCCTCAGCTACCGCCGCCCCGGCATCGGCATCGACGTGTTGCAGCGCCTGCGCAAGGGCGAATGGGCCATCCAGCGCCAGCTCGACCTGCACGGCCTGCGCAGCGACGATGCCCGCGATGCCTTGTCGGGCTTCATCCGCGAGGCGCACCAGCACGGCATCCGCTGCCTGCGCGTGGTGCACGGCAAGGGCCTGAGCTCGCCGGGCAAAACCCCGGTACTCAAGGGCAAGGTGCGCAACTGGCTGGTGCAAAAGAACGAGGTGCTGGCCTTTGTGCAGGCCCGGCCAATCGACGGCGGCGCGGGCGCGCTGGTAGTGCTTTTACAGCCCGGCTGAATTTATAAAAAATCGGCCTTTAGCGCACATATAACCTGCGCCAGCAGCTATATAAATAATAGCAAACCAACCTATCCTGCACGCACCGAATCGCCCGCCTGCACCCACAGCCGCAGCCCTTCCAGCCCGCACAGCAGCAACAGGCTCAGGCCAAACACCGGCAGCGCCCAGCCGCTGGCAAACAGCACCTGGCTCGAGTAAGCGTCCAGCACGCGGGTGAAGCGCAGGGTGGGCTGGCTGCGGTCGAAGTTTTCGATGCGCCACACACCATCGGCCCCGGTGGGCGGGGTGATTTGCAGGGCGATATCAGGGACACCGGGCGCCTTGGTGTGCACCGCGACCCATACGGCTTGCCAGCCCAGCGGCAGGCTGCCGGGCAGCACAGTGGAGCGCAGCGATTTGGCGGGTTTGGGCGTGTCTTGGCCCTGGTCAGGCCGGTGGCCAACAGCACGGCCAGCACCAGGCCCACCCCGATGGCCAAGCTGGCGTGCAGATCGCGCCAGCTGCGCCGCCAGCGCCAGCAAGGGCGTGGCCGCCTTCAGCAAGAACACGGCCACTACCAGCCACAGCCAGAAGGCGGTGCGCAAGGGGGGGGGCGGCGGAGCTGGGCGTGGGTCAAGCTGGGGCTAGATTGTGCCGCAGCAGCCGCCACGGCCGGGCCGACTACATTTATAAGAAATAGGCATCTAGCGCATATTCTGCCTGCGCTACTAGCTATTAAAAAAATAGCGTTTCACCGCCAGCGCTTGCGGGGCATTGGTGGTAGCGTGATGCCCGCACCTTCCCCCTGACTTCACATAAAAGGACCCGAGACATGAGCAACACGATCTACCGCAACGTAGGCCACAGCGGCCTGCGCGTTTACCCACTGGGGCTGGGCACTATGCAGTTTGGCTGGTCGGCAGCGGAGGCCGAGGCCTTCGCGGTGATGGACACCTACTGGCAGGCGGGCGGCAACTTCATCGACACGGCAGACATCTACAGCGCCTGGGTGCCGGGCAACCCCGGCGGCGTGTCCGAAGAGGTGGTGGGCCGCTGGCTGAAAGCACGCGGCAACCGCAACGACATCGTGCTGGCCACCAAGGTGCGGGGGCCGATGGGGCAAGACTTCTCCGAGGGGTCCAACCACATCCGCCAGCGCGCCGGGTTGTCGCGCCGCTGGATTCTGCAAGCCTGCGAAGACAGCCTGCGCCGCCTGCAGGTGGACCACATCGACCTCTACCAGGTGCACTACATCGACCCGCTCACGCCCATCGAGGAAACCCTGTCGGCCCTGACCGACCTGGTACGCAAAGGCTATGTGCGCTACATCGGCTGCTCTAATTTCAGCGCCTGGCGGCTGATGCAGGCGCTGTGGGCCTCGGAGAAGGGTGGATTTGAAAAATTCATCTCGGTCCAGCCCGAGTACAGCCTGCTCAGCCCCACCCGGGCCAACTTCGAGCGCGAGCTGCTGCCGGTGTGCCGGGCCTACGGCGTGGGCGTGGTGCCCTACAGCCCGCTGGGCGGTGGCCTGCTGACCGGCAAGTACCGCCGGGGCCAGCCCCTGCCCAACAGCGTGCGCGCGGGCGAGATTGCGGCCCAGCGCTTCAGCGAGCAAAACTTCAACACCATCGACACGCTGGTGGCCATCGCCGAACGGCACCAGGCGCAGCCCGCCCAGGTGGCCCTGGCCTGGATGCTGGCCCAGCCCGGCATGACGGCCCCCATCGTGGGGGCCAACACCCCGGCGCAATTGCAGGGGCTGCTGGGCGCTGTGCCACTGGTGTTGACCGCAGACGATGTGGCCGAGATCAGCCGGGTCAGCGACTGGACGCGGGCACGCACCGAACTAGAGAACTAAAAATTTATAAAAAATCGACCTCTAACGCATATTTCACCAGCGCTAGAAGCTATTAAAAATATAGCATCTCGTTTTAAGCAGAAATGCCCACCACCAGCGTGGCGGCATAGCCCGCGCTGACGCTGCCGGTCACAGTGGCCAACTGGGTGGAGGTGCCATCGCGGAACACGTTGTCGTCCGTAAAGCTGGTGGCGGCCAGGTTGGCGATGCTGGCCGAGTAGCCGGTGGTGGCGTAGACGGCGTTGCACACCGCCGTGGGCAAGGCGATTTGCGAGGTGCGTACCTGGTCGCTTGCAGGCGTGGTGGTGGCAGCGGCCAGGCTGGCATACACCTCAAAGTGGATGTGCGGCATGCGCCCGCTGTAGCAGCCGGGGAAGATGGTGGTGAAGGTGACGCTGCCGTTGCTGTCGGTGACTTGCACGCCGCGCAGATAGTTTTCGCCCGTCACGCCGGTGGAATACATGGAATACAGACCGTCGCGGGTGCAGTGCCACAGATCGATGGCATAACCGGCCAGACTGGCGCAGCTGGCACTGGTGTTGACCAGTTGCGGTGTCACCGTCAAAACTACGCCCGCCGCCGTGGTGCTGGAGCTGACGATGCTGGAGCGGATGTCGCTGCGGGTGATGCCCGCGAGCGTCAAGGCGTTTTGCACCGCACCGCTGGTGTTGGAATTGCTGCCGTCGCCGGGGTAGGGACCCGCAGTTTCGCTGGGGATGTTGGAGCAGCTGGTCACCGTGGTACCGGTCGTTGTGGTGGTGGTGTTCGTGCCGCTGGTGCTGGTGCTGGCGGTATCCCCGCCACCGCCGCCACAGGCCAGCAGGCCCAGCGGGGCTATGCTGCCCACCCCCAACCAGCGCAGGGCGCGGCGGCGCTCAGTCACCATGCGGCCCAAAACTTCCAGGTCATGGGCCAGGCCGTGGGGGGGCAAAAAATCAGGGCACCAAGCGCACTGAGCGCAATTGCAGGGTGCCGCCGCTCAGCAGGCCTTCTGCCTGCACCTGGCTGCCAACCAGCGTGTCGGAGCTTTGGGCGAAAAACGTGTTGCTGCTCCAGGTGGCGGTGGTGTCGCCTTGGGCCGTGCGCAAAAGCAGGCTGCGGGTGCTGTTTTGCACGCTGACCACCAGGCCTTGGCGCTGCACCACTTCGTTGCTGCCCACACTCAGGTTGCAGCCCACCCGGGTGGCCGTGACCGGCTGGCCCGGCGCTTGCACGCCGCCTTCGACCCGCACCGACACATCGGCGGCCAGTGGCACGCCCAGGCAACTGCTGTCGATCACGGCGGCCGCGGCTTGCACCGCCACGCCACGCAAATTAAACAGCACGCTGCTGGCGTTCCAGTCGATGCCGCTGGTCACGCCCATCAGCACATTGGTTCGGCCCAGGTCGTAGTTGTCTGCCGAGCCGCTGCGCACGCTGGCAGAGCTGGCCACCAGCACTTCGTCCACACGCTGCACTTGCAGGCTGACGAATTCGCCGCGCGCCAGGGCGGCGGTGTCTACCACCACGTCAGCGGCCAATTGCACCAGCGTGCCCTGCACCACCAGCGTGCGGGCGGTGGCATCAAATTGGGTGGCCAGACCGGCCAAACGCAGCGATTGCTGGGGGGCCAGATCGGCCACGCTGGCCTCGGAGCGCAGCACCCGGCTGGCCAGCACCAGCGTGGCGGTGGCGGCCACCGGCGTGGCCCAGACCTGCACTACCTGGCCGTTGTCGATGCCCGATGGCAGCGCCGTGGACTGCACCAGCGTGCCGGTGCTGGCGTTCAACCGAAAGCCACTGCTGGACAGCCCTTGCACCACGCCGCCCAGTTGCACCAGGTCGGGCAGTGCCGCGAGTTTTTCTATGCGGGTGGCCACCAGCACATGGGTCAACTTACTGTTGTCCCACACCCAGGCACCAAATACCTCTACCGCATCGGCCAAGGCCACCGCGCTGGTGCGGCTGTAGCCCGCCAGCACGGTGGGGTCGCTGCGGGTGGCATCGGCCGTGGTGTTGACCACCCGTACCCACTGGCCCAGCACCTGCATCCAGCCATTGCTGTCGGGTACCTGCGTGACCTGGCCGACCAGCTGCGACACCACTTCAATAGACTGGGCGGTGTTGCTGTCGGCGTACACCAACTGCACCCGCTGGCCGAGCTGCGCCGCGCTGTTTTGCAGCACGCCGTTGCTATCGCGCCGCTGCACGGTGGCGCTGGTGTCGGCGTATTCCACCCCATCCACAATTACGCTGCCAAAGCCGCTGACGGTGCCGCTGGCGGTGCCCGTGCCGCCGCTGCCCACGCCCGCAACGCTGGTGCCGCCGCCGCAGGCATCCAGCAGCAAGGCAAACACCAGCATCGCCAAGCCCATGCCGATGGCACGAAACCAGCCGTAATGGCATTGCAAAGAGGGGATTTTTTTAGCCATCGTGAAACATCTCACTCCGTTTATTTTTGCTGGCTGCTGTCCATAGGGGCGGTCAGGCAAAACATGCCCAGACGGATGCGCTGGTCGCCACCGGCGGGCTCGTCTTGTTCGCACAGCGGCACGGCGGCTTTGACCATGCTGGCCAGCACGTCGCGCCACAGGCTGTTGGCCAGTTGTTCCAGCTGTTGGGCCGATGCGGGGGTCAGCCCGTCGGCAAACACGCTTTGCTCTAAAAAAGTTTTGCCATCGCCCGCGCTGAGGTTGTGGACCCCGGCTTCGATGTGGTCGGCCACGCTGCCTGCCAGCAGGCGGCGCGACTCTTCCAGTGCGGGCTTGGGCACAAACGCCTGGCGGCACAGGCGGACCTGCTCGGCCTCCTCCTCCACCACGCCCAGACGCACCAGCTCCAGCAGCAAAGCGCGGGGGTGCATGTCTTTGGAGACGGAGCGGGCCAGGGCTTCAAACGAAGGGGTGGCACCGCTGAACGGCAGCGTGTCGGGCAGATCAGAGGCCAGCCAGCGCGTCATGACCTGGCTGGCGGAGGTGGGCTTGCCCAGTTGGGCCCGCACATCGACGGCCCGCGCGGTCTGGCCCGAAGCCCGCACGTCTTTGCGGTGCACGCCCGACAGCAGGCTGACGGCCGAATCGGTTTGCTTGCCGCCAATACGGGTGAGTTCGGTGCGTGCAGCTTCCAGAAACACCGGCTTCAAGGCGGCCGTCAATTCGGTATAGCCCACGCCCGAACGCAGCAGCCACACCACCAGCGGCTGGAGCATGGCCAGCACCTGGGTCAATACAGGCTGGCCGGGAGAAGGCGTGGGAGCGTCCATGCCGCCATTCTAGGTGGGAATATTTCCCACATCCATAATAAATGGGAAATATTCCCATAAAATCAAACCACCGCGCAAACCGAACCACTTTTCAGGACATCCATGACACCCACCGTATTCGGTAGCCGCATATTCCACACCCCGGCCTCCGGCGGCTGGGGCGGCCCAGAATCCGCCTCGGACGGCGGCATGGCCCCGGCCCCGCTGCCAAACGGTATGTATGTACTGGGCACCACCGAAACCGCCGGGCCATTTGGGCTGCATGCTTTGCTCACTGCCGCAGCCCTCCAGCGCTGCGACATCACCGAGGGGCATGCGGGGATTCCGCTCACCGTGGCATTGCAGCTGGTGGACTACGACAACCAGTGCGTGGCCCTCAGCGGAGCCGAGGTGAGCATCTGGCATTGCGATGCCCAGGGCATCTATGCAGATGCCGAGGCGGGCGAAACTTTTTTGCACGGCGTGCAGTACACCGACCATGCGGGCTGCGTGGCGTTTAAAACCATCTTGCCCGGCAGCTATTCCATGCAACGGGCACGCATCTATGTGCAAATAACGCTGCCCAGCAACGTGCCGTCATCGCGCACGGTGTGTACGGCCAGTGGGCAGCTGTGTTTTCCGCACACGGTGAGCATTGCCGCCTGTAGCCACCCCACGCTGTACCGCCCGGCGCTGCACAGTGCAGCAACCGACCCGATGGGCGCGGCCGACGGGCGCAGCCAGATGCTGACCATCGGCGGCGATGTCCACACCGGTTACCGCGCCAGCAGCGTGATCGGCATTACCAGCGCACACCGCTGAAGCAGGCTGAAACGGCCCCAGATCAGCGCAGATCTGCCGTCGCCACAAACCGCCCCTGGACCGCGCTCTGCGCGCCGCGCTCCAGCATCGCCATAACCTGTTGCACCTGCTGCGGGGTGACCGGTGCGGCAGCCGTCTGGCCGCACAGGTAATCGCGCAGCCCGGCGTAGTACTGCAAATAGTTGCCCGGCACGCTGGGCACGGTGGTGTTCAGCATGCCGTCTGCCGCTAACGCCAACGCACCTGGCAGCGGGTCTGTGCCCCAGCCATCCAGGGCACCTAGCTGTGGGCGGGCTCCGGCTTTCAGCGTGTCCTCTTGCGTATCCAGACCAAACTTAGTGAACGAGCCGCCGGTGCCGTGCAACACAAAGCGCGGCCCGCTGGCGGCCACGCAGGAGCTGGCGTGCAGCACCACGCGCAGGCCGGGGTGGGTAGAGGGGTAGCGCAGCTGCGCGTGGAAGTAGTCGTTGGTTTGCGTGCCTTCGCGCTGGCGGGCTACGTCGAGCTGCAGGTCGTCGGGCACGCCGAAGAGTTGCACGGCCTGGTCTACCAGATGCGCGCCCAGGTCCATCCACAGGTCGGAGCCAGGAATATCCTGCTCGCGCCAGCGGCCAGGAATGACGTGGCGGAAGCGGTCAAAGTGGGATTCGAAATGCGTGATGCGCCCCAGCTGTCCGCTGGCCAGCACCTGTTGCAGCAGGAAAAAGTCGCCATCGAAACGGCGATTTTGGTAGACGGTGAGCACCCGGTTTTGCTGCTTGGCTACGGCCAGCAAATCTTCGGTCTCGGCCAGGGTCACGGTGCAGGGTTTGTCCACCACCACGTGCTTGCCCGCCAGCAGCGCAGCGCGGGCCAGCGGGTGGTGGCTGGCGTTGCTGGTGGCTATTACCACCAGGTCGATCGTGGGGTCGGCAAACGCGGCCTCGGGAGTGGGCACCACGCGCACATCTGGCCAGTCGGCATGCACCGCCTCGGGTTTGCTGGAGCAGATGCAGGCCAGCTCCAGGCCGGGCACACCGGCAATCAGCGGCGCATGGAAGACACGCCCGGCCAGACCATAGCCAATGACGGCGACGCGGATGGGGGCAGTGAGCGGGGTCAGGGTGAGGGGTGTCATGGTATGGAATTCACAGGGTAGAAAAAGAGTGGGGGGCAGCGTACCGCACCATACACATTAACGGTTGCGCCCGGCCTGGGCCGTCAGCCCCGCCCAACGCCGGGCCGAGCTTTGTACCGCCGCCTGCAACACCGCCATGCGGGCCGGATCGACAGGCTGGGGCTGGCTGCTGCCGGGCGGCGTGGCCCATTCCATGGCCTGCAATTCGACCATCCAGGCGCTGAGTTGGCGCACCTCTTTCAACAGTGCGGTGCGCGGGTCGCCGGGCGGCAACCAGGCAGCGGCCAGCTCGGCCTGCGCTTGGCGGAATGCCGGGGCGTGCAGGCTGCGGCGGCGCGCGTCCGCTTGCTGCGCGGTGAGCTGACCAGCCCGCCGCAGTTGCGACTCCTGGCCCAGCCCCTGCATGGCCGCATGGAAGCTGCGCAGGCCGGTATCGAAAGCCGCCGCCCCCGCGTACCCGCGTTGAAAATCCACCGCCGCAGGGGGGGCCAGCAGCACCAGTCCGCCCACCAGCACAGCGACCGCCGCTGCGGCCACTATCGCCCGCCCGTGCACCGGGGGCGGGGTCCGCAACAGCTCTGGCCGCACCGGCAAAAAGCCGCCCAGCAACGCCCCGGCAAGCAACCCGCCGATGTGGGCCGCGTTGTCTATCCCGGTTTGTAAGAAGCCTTGCACCAGCGAATACAGCAGAAAAAATCCCAGGCTGCGCAGCATTTGTCGGCCATACAAGCGGGGCAGTCTGGCGCGGTGCCGCAACACCGCCACCAACACCACCCCGGCCAGCCCAAACACCGCCCCCGAGGCTCCGACAGAGATGGCTTTTTGGGCCGAAAAATGCAGGCTGAAGGCGCTGGCCGCCAGCCCTGCCCCCAAGTACACGCCCCCATACAGCCGGTGGCCGTAGATGCGCTCGGCGGTTTGCCCGATGGCCCACAGGCCCAGCATGTTCGTTGCCAGGTGCAGCATGCCGCCGTGCAAAAAAATGGCCGTCAGCAGCCGCCATACCTGGCCGCGCTGCACCTCGGATGCGGTATTGCCGCCCCAGTGCCACAGCGCTTCAGCACGCGGCGCAAACGCATCCACACCCTGCGCCACCATCAGCCCCCACACCGCCAGGTTGAGCGCAATCAGCCCGTAGGTCACCCAGGTGTGCGGTGCCAGGGCGTGCAGCCGGTCGTGGAACTGCGCCTCTTCAAACAGGGAGGATTGGCCTGGATCACGGTTGGCCATCACACCCCTTGGTTGCGCATCCAGTCGGCAGTCTGGAAAAAGCTGTCGCGCAGCCGGGCGCGCAGGGCCGCGTCTACCCCTGTTTCGCCCATCGCCTGGTCCATGCAGGCCAGCCACTGGTCGCGCTCCAGAATGCCGATCTTGAACGGCATGTGCCGGGCCCGCAGGCGCGGGTGGCCAAACTGCTCGGTGTAGGTCTGCGGTCCGCCCAACCAGCCGCACAGGAATAAAAACAGGCGATGCCGGGCGTTCTCCAGCTCGGGGCCGTGGGCAGCGCGCAGGGCGGCATAGCCGGGCTCCAGGTCCATCAGGTCATAGAAGCGGTCTACCAGCGCCTGTACCGGGGCTGCGCCGCCGATCCATTCAAACGGGGTGGCAGCAGGGGATTTTTCTTGAATTTGCATAGAGGAAAAGGGAGATTTAGAAGATAGTTGCATAGGCGTTTGGGCCGCATGCCCGGGTGCATCTTTGAAAAAGCCTATGCGATGCATAAATTTTATTGAATTCTGATTTCCATAGTAATTAATTACCATGCTGCATCGTGTCGGAGATTTGCACAGAGGTAGGTAGAAACATATTTTCACCTGACCTCTGCGGCACGATGTAATAGTCAATCCAGCCACCCTACAACACCAAGGAGCTCCCCATGACCACCGAAGCAAAATGCCCCTTCCACCATGCCGCAGGCGGCGGTACGACCAACAAGGATTGGTGGCCCAAACAACTGCGGGTAGATCTGCTGAACCAGCACGCAAACAAATCCCACCCGTTGGGCGAAAAGTTCAATTACGCCGAAGAGTTCAAAAAGCTGGATTACAAAGCCCTCAAGGCGGACCTGGTCAAGCTGATGACCACCAGCCAGGACTGGTGGCCGGCCGACTTCGGCCACTACGGCCCGCAGTTCGTCCGCATGGCCTGGCACAGCGCAGGCACCTACCGCACCCAAGACGGGCGTGGCGGTGGCGGGCGTGGCCAGCAGCGCTTTGCACCGCTGAACTCTTGGCCCGACAACGTCAACATCGACAAGTCGCGCCGCCTGCTCTGGCCCATCAAACAAAAGTACGGCCAAAGCATTTCCTGGGCCGACCTGTTCATCCTTACTGGCAATGTGGCGCTGGAATCTATGGGTTTCCGCACCTTCGGCTTTGCCGGTGGCCGCGCGGACGTGTGGGAGCCCGACATGGACGTGAACTTTGGCAGCGAAACCACCTGGTTGGCCACCGACAAGCGCTTCAGCGGTGACCGCGAGCTAGACAGCAACCTGGCCGCCACCCACATGGGCCTGATCTACGTGAACCCCGAAGGCCCGAACGCCAGCGGCGACTACCTAGCCGCAGCCAAGGACATCCGCACCACCTTCTACCGTATGGCGATGGACGACGAGGAAATAGTCGCCCTGATTGCCGGTGGCCACACCTTCGGCAAGTCCCATGGTGCGGCCCCCGAATCGCACAAGGGTCCAGAGCCTGAAGGCGCCGGCATTGAAGCGCAAGGCCTGGGCTGGAAAAGCAACTTTGGCAGCGGCAACGGCAAAGACACCGTATCCAGCGGCCTGGAAGTTACCTGGACCACCACCCCGGCCCAGTGGAGCAACAACTACTTCGAGAACCTGTTCAAGTTCGAGTGGGAAATGACCCATTCGCCCGCCGGTGCCAAGCAGTGGGTGGCCACCAACGCGCCGGACATCATCCCAGACGCGCATGTGCCGGGCTTGTTCCACAAGCCCACCATGATGACCACCGACCTGACGATGCGCTTTGACCCGGAGTTCGGCAAGATATCCAAGCGCTTCCACGAAGACCCACAGGCCTTTGCCGAAGCCTTTGCCCGCGCCTGGTTCAAGCTGACCCACCGCGACATGGGCCCGAAGGCGCGCTACCTCGGCCCCGAAGTGCCTGCTGTTGACCTGATCTGGCAAGACCCGCTGCCAGCGGCCATCCACCACCCCACGGCGGCGGACATTACCGAACTCAAGTCGAAAATCTTGGCCTCGGGCCTATCGATCAGTCAGCTGGTGTCGGTGGCCTGGGCTTCGGCCTCCACCTTCCGGGGCGGCGACAAGCGCGGCGGTGCCAATGGTGCGCGACTGGCCCTGGCGCCGCAGAAAGACTGGGAAGTCAACCGCATCGCCGTGCAGGTACTGCCCACGCTGGTGGCGATCCAGCAGGCATCGGGTAAGGCCTCGCTGGCCGACGTGATCGTGCTGGCGGGCAACGTGGGCGTAGAGCAAGCGGCCAAGGCGGCGGGTGTGGCCGTAGAGGTGCCGTTCGCACCGGGCCGGGTTGACGCGACACAAGACCAGACCGATGCCGAGTCCTTCGCCGCGCTGGAGCCGCTGGCCGATGGTTTCCGCAATTACAAAAAAGGTCCCATCGGTGCAGCTACCGAAGCCTTGTTGATCGACAAGGCCCAATTGCTGACCCTGACCGCGCCGGAACTAACCGCGCTGGTCGGCGGCCTGCGCGTACTGGGTGCCAATGCCGACGGCAGCGCGCATGGCGTGTTCAGCGACCAGGTGGGCGTGCTCAGCAACGTCTTCTTCGTAAATTTGCTGGACATGGGCACCGAATGGAAAGCCGTGGACGGCGAGGGTGAAGTGTTTGAAGGCCGTAACCGCCAAAGCGGTGCGGTGCATTACACCGGCACCCGTGCCGATCTGGTCTTCGGCTCCAACGCGGTGCTGCGCGCCTATGCCGAGGTGTATGCCAGCGCGGACGGGCAGCATAAGTTCGTTGCAGACTTTGTCGCCGCCTGGACCAAGGTGATGCAGCTGGACCGCTTCGATCTGGAGTGATAGCCATGAAAGAACTAAAAACCACTGCAGGCCTGTTGATCAACGGCTCGGGCCTGGTGATTCTGCTGTCCCACCTGGCGCAATGGCATGCGGGCTGAACCGATCTGACGCCATCGCCCCCGCTCCGCCCACCGGGTGGAGCGGGGGTGTACGTCCATGCAAAAAATAGCCCTATGCCTCCCCGCGCCCCGGCGCAAACGGGGACACCCTGTCACGCACCCCATGTCGTGGCCCGCTAAGTGAAATAATAGGGGTTTGATTTTCAAGGAACCTCCCCATGAGCGATACACAACAACGCATTGATGCACTGGTCAAATCTAACAATGTCGTGCTGTTTATGAAAGGCAATGCCAGCTTTCCCCAGTGCGGCTTCTCCGGCCGAGCGATCCAGCTGCTCAAAGCCTGCGGCGTGGACACCAAGACGATCCAGACCGTCAACGTACTGGAAGACGACGAAGTCCGCCAAGGCATCAAGGAATACAGCCAGTGGCCCACCATTCCACAGCTCTACATCAAGGGTGAATTTGTAGGCGGCTCGGACATCATGATGGAAATGTACGAATCCGGTGAACTGCACCAAATGCTGGGCGCCACTCCCGCCTAACTTCACGTTAAGCGGCATGTTTGTACCCACGGCGCACCCAGTGGACGGCTGTGGCGCAAGATCCACAGCCTGTAAATAGGCGGCGTTAACGGCACTATTCCACACCACGCTCTCTAGTACGCTGACACGGCTTATGCTGAAATGAAGCCGTGTATGTAACTAGGAGTAAACGATGGAATCCCGCAGCCTTGTTCCTCACGCATCCTCGTTCCAACTGCCCGTGGCCAACGTGCGCAGTGTGTTCCTGCCGCACGATGTCGAGCGCAAACTCGCCAAACTGCCCAGCCGGGAACACGAGAATCTACGCAGCACCTACGAGCGGATGCTGGAACGCGGTCCCGACCGCTTCCAAGTCAAACCCTCGGGCATCCCCGAGATGGCAGCTCTGTACCAAACCCTGCCCAACTTCACCGAAGTGCTAGACGATGTGAAACGCCACGTCGCCCTGAGCCAGGACAGCCGCGACGGCCTGGAAGTCACACCCATCCTGCTGCTCGGATTGCCCGGCATCGGCAAAACCCACTTTGCCAAGAAACTGGCCGATCTGCTGGGTACGGGCATGAGCCTGGTGCCCATGAGCTCAATGACCGCCGGTTGGCTGCTGTCAGGCTCATCCTCGCAATGGAAAGGAGCCAAGCCCGGCAAGGTGTTTGAAGCGCTGATAGACGGCGAATACGCCAACCCGGTGATCGTGGTGGATGAGATCGACAAAGCCAGCGCCGATGCCCAATACGACCCGCTGGGTGCGCTCTACAGCCTGCTGGAGCACGACACGGCCCAGAACTTCATGGACGAATTCGCGGAGGTCGCCATTGATGCCAGCCAAGTCATCTGGATCACCACGGCCAACGACCCACGCGGCATCCCCGAGCCCATTCTGAACCGAATGAACGTGTTTGAAATCGAGCCTCCCACCCCCGAAGCGGCGCGACAAATTGCCCGCAACCTGTACCAGTCCATCCGCACTGAACATGGCTGGGGCGAACGCTTTGACCCTGAGCCGCATGCGGATCTGCAAGAGTCCCTGTCGGAGCTGGCACCCCGTGAAATGCGCAGGGCGTTAATGACGGGCTTTGGTAACGCCCGGTTGGATGGCCGCGACACCGTACGGATTGAAGATCTCCCCCGAGCCCAGCCGCACAAAGGCCGCATGGGGTTTATCCAATAAACCTAGGCTAACGCTTCAGTTGGTCTTTTGGCGTTGCAAAAGCTGCTGCACAAAGTTGGCGGGAATGGCATAAGTAATGCCAGAGGGTTGGCTGATAGCCGACTCTTTGGTGCTTTTTACAAACACCATGTTGATGATACCCAGCACCTCGCCAGTATCGGCATCAAACAACGGCCCGCCGCTGTTACCTGGGTAAGCAGTGCCATCCAGTTGAAAAATGTCGAAACTGCCATCGCGGATGCTGCGGATCGACCGCTCAGTCAGTTGTTGCCCGCTCGCTGCGGGCAATACTATCGCCGTAATGGCGGAGACCATCGCCCGGTGCGTGACCGGCGAAAAACCCAGTGCCCCGCCAATCGGAAACCCCATGAAGGCCGCCAACTGCCCCTCGCGCACGGTATTCGAGTCACGCAAAGACAGGGTGGGCACTGGTGGCCCCTCAAACCGCAACAAAGCCAGGTCATGCAGGCGATCCACCTCCAGTACCGTGGCGGCGCGCATCTGCCACTCGCCATTTGCGCTACGCACTTGCACCGTCAAAGTCGCACCCACACCATCTTCAGAAGGCGCGAACAAAACATGGGCATTGGTGAGCCCCCAATTGCCCGTTGCCAGTACAAATCCAGTGCCCCGCAAGGTAAATCGAGGGCTATTATTCGGCTTGTAATAGCCCACCATAATAATAGATGGTTTCACCTTGGAGATAGCTTGAACAATATCCGCATGCGCAGAATTTATACCTAAAAAAACAAGCATCCAAAATTTGGAAAATAACAAATAAACGCCAATTCTGGATGCATTTTTACGCATAAATCCCCCTTATGGCTTCAAAGCGTCTTCATCACCGCTTCAACCTCAGCATGTTCGGTAAATTTATTGCCAAGTTTTGACAACTCACCCAATAAAACTTGGGCTTGCTTTTTATCTCCATACTTTATATAAATTTTTGCAAGATTTAATTTAAATATATTGTTTTCAGGCTGCAAAACAATTGCTTTATTTTGCAATTCAATCGCCTTCGCGTAATCACTCTTATCGGCCAGAAGCATAGCCAGCGTGTCCATAAATGCAGGCTGATTCGGAGCCAAGGCATTCGCTTTCTCCGCATAGCCAAGCGCGGAACTCTTCTTAAGTTGACCCGCCACCCAAGCCAAATTATTGTAGGCAATCGCATTCTCGGGAACGATCTGCAATATATTCAAATAAAGCTTCTCTGCACCCACGAAATCTTTTTTCGCAAGCGACATGTCAGCCATATACGACATGAATTTCACATCCTTGGGGTGGTCCTTCAGCCAACTGGCGGTGTATTTATCTGCATCCGCCTTATTACCGGAGGCAACAAACGCCATGTGCACTTTGACAGATGGCTCTAGTGAAGTAGTTTCTTTCAATCCAAGGCGATAAGCAGTCAGTGCATCATCCCACTTCTTTTGTGCCATATTGATGTCCCCTTCCAGTACATATCCGGTGACATCTTTTGGACGTTGCCGTTGCATGAGCCGTGCGGTAGAAATTGCACTCTGGTATCTTTCAGCCGCTACATCCAAAAATATCAAACCGCGCTGCGCAGGCAAGAAATCAGCCTTTAATGCCAAAACTTTGTTCAAATTTTGAACTGCGGCATCCAGATTTTTAGCATTGACATTTATCTCCGAAAGACGCATCAGCGGCTGAGTTGATAATGACTGCAAACTTGCCAACTTGGTATAAGTGGATACCGCCTGATTGGTCTCACCGATAGCCTCTTGCGCACGCCCTAAAGCATCAAGCACCTCTAGGCTATTCGGTAGGGCCGTAGCTGCATTTTGTGCAGCAGTAAAAGCAGCCTTATTGTCTTTATTTCTAAAATAGAAATTAACCAATACAATTCTTGGCCCAACTTCTTCTGGATTTGCCGTGATTGCCTTATTAATCAATTCGGCAACCTCTTCTTTTTTACCACCCGTACCGGCCTTCAATCCGGCCAAACCCAACAAGGCCTGGCTACTTTTGGGATCTTTTGCCAAGACGCCTTCAAATAACTTTTTGGCTTCTTCTGGCTTTTTCTCAAAAACATTCAATTCAGCCAAACTCACAATGGCAGGAAAATACAAGGGATTCAAAGCCAATGAAGCATCAAAACTCTTGCGGGCTGCTGAAAAATCTTTTTGAATGACCTGAATTTTCCCCCGCAAATTAGCCGCCAACGGATTACTTGGCTCCTTCTTCTCCATTACATTGATTGCCTTCAACGCCTGAGAGAACTCTTGTCTGCGCAGGCGGGCACTAATCAATGCCAAATCGGCAGATGTTCCCTTATCCGTAGAAGCGATGTCTTCCAACTCGTTGAAAGCAGAGTTGGCTTGGCCGCCCATCATGTGCAACAAAGCTAGTGAAGTACGTTTTCTACCGTCTTTGGGGTCTAGTTTTGTCGATTTTTCAAAATATTCAGCTGCTTTTTTAAAGTCGCCATTTTGTACAAAAACTTCGCCTGCAATCGAATACAAAGCGGTATCCACCGGTTCTTGCAACAATGCCGGAGTCAATACCGCCAAAGCTTTGGCAGGCTGCCCCATCTTCAAGTGCGTCAAAATCAACAATCTACGGGCCAGTGGCAAATTGGGGGCAGCAGCAATCGCCTTATTTAAATAAACCTCAGCCTGCACCAATGAATTTAATTGGTACTCTATCCCGCCGGCAATTTGCAAAACCAAGGCATCATCTGGCACAACTTTTAATAGCTGCTGCAATGAAGCCTTTGCTCCAACAAAATCTTTCTTCAAATAGGCCAACTGGGTTTCAAAATATTTAGTTTGCGGGCTTTTTTCGGCACTTTTCTTTAATAACTCAAGTTGCTTCCCCGCATCATCCAGCTTTCCATTTTGCATGAGCAGCGTCAATATTGCAGCATGCCCTTGAATGTAGTCTGGCTTAACACTCACCGACTTTCTATATTGCTCCAGTGCGCCCTCTATATCATTTTTCCAAAAATATAGAATATCGCCCTTCAGCTTAAATGCCTCCGCATCCCCTCCATTTTTGGCAATGACCGAATCCACCACCGCAAATGCATCTGCAAAATTTCTTTTTGCGGCTGAATAACGAGCTTTAACAATCAGAGCATCTGCATTTCCAGGCTCCACCGAGAGCGCCGACTCTAATGTTTTTTGGGCCAAATCGGCCTTGCCTTGGATCGCATAGGCCTTGCTCAGCGAAATATTCAAACTAACCATCGAATCAGCAGATGGCAAAACCGTCCCAGAAAAATCATCTGTTAATTTTTTAAACTTACCCGACATGAGTAATGATTTAGCTATTTGTGGAACAATCAAATCATCTGAATACTTTAGTCTACGCGCCTTCTCCAACTCGATCTCTGCCGCAGCCGGATTTCCAGCAGTTAAAAGTGTCGTTCCGAGCAAGAATCTAGCCTCAGCCAAATCTGGATTTATTTGCAGCGCATTTTTAATTTGAATTATGGCTGTTTTGGCATCATTTTTAGCAAGACTGGTTTTTGCCGATGCCATTAATACATCCGGGCTTTCATCGCCGCAAGCAGAAACCAGCATAGCCAGAACCAATGCAGACACAAGCGTGCGTGAAAAAATATATTTCTTCATTTAATTCATTCAAATAAAAATTTATTACTTTAAACCAAGGCGGTGCATCAAGTCGTACAGGGTAGGACGGCTCACCCCCAGCAACTCCGCTGCTTTAACGATATTGCCATTCACCCGCCCGAGGGCCGCAACAATCGCCCCTCTTTCGGCATTGTCTCGAACGGCTCTCAAGTCCAGTGATTTATCCGACATTTCTGAAGCCGCTGATTCCAAACCTACGTCTTCTGGCAAAATTTTATTGCTGTCAGACATAATTACGGCCCGCTTGATACAGTTTTCAAGTTCTCGGATATTGCCTGGCCAATTGTGCTGCTCAATCAAGCGCACACTTTCTTCACTGAGGTTCAATGAACCTCTGTTTTGCTCACGCGCAAAGCGCCGAACAAATGCAAAAGCCAATAATGCAGCATCCCCTTTTCTGGCGCGTAGAGGCGGAATATTGATAACAATTTCAGCCAAGCGGTAGTACAAGTCTTCGCGAAAACGACTTTCTTTACTGAGTGCTTTTAAATCCTGGTGGGTCGCACACACAATGCGCACATCTACCGGGATTTCTTGGCGCCCGCCGACACGCTCGATCGTGCGCTCCTGGATAAAACGCAGCAATTTGGCTTGCAGCGAAAAGGGCAAATCGCCAATTTCGTCGAGCATCAAGGTGCCGCCGTTGGCCAATTCGATCTTTCCTAGCGTTGTTTTAGCGGCTCCGGTGAATGCGCCTTTTTCATATCCAAACAGCTCGCTTTCCAGCAGGTTTTCAGGAATAGCGGCGCAATTGATCGCCACAAATTTTTCATTTTTACGCGGCGATGCTTGGTGCAAACCGCGCGCTAAAACCTCTTTGCCCGTACCGCTCTCGCCCAATAGCATGACGGTTGCGGTGGTGTTGGCGACTTTTTCAATCGTTCTGCACACCCGCAGCATCTCTGGATCGCGGGTAATCAGGCCGGTCAATGCATCCGGTTGGTACATGGACTGTAGGCGTCGGTTCTCCTTTTGAAGCTCGAACATCCTGAACGCCCGCTCGATCGTCAGATTCAGTAGATCCGGTTCAAATGGCTTAGCAAAAAAGTCGTAGGCACCCAATGCAACCGCACGCAAGGCATTGGCCTGGTCGTTTTGACCAGTCAACACAATCACCTTGGTGTCTGGCTCTACCGTGAGAATTTGCTCAAGCAACAGGAAGCCTTCGGAAACACCGTCAGCGTCAGGTGGCAGGCCCAGATCCATAGTGACAACAGCCGGGCTGTGGCGGCGCAATTGCACCAAGGCACTGTCGCGGTCATGGGCGGTTACCGAATCAAACTTATCGACAGACCATTTGATTTGCTTTTGCAGAGCCAAATCGTCTTCCACTATCAAAAGTGAACGTGCAGTATCTGCACTCATGGCGCACCCGATATGTGCAGATCAGAGTCCTTATGGACTTCAAACAAAGGCAATAAAAGCGTCACCAGCGTTCCTTGATTTAGCGCACTATTCACCAAAATTTTGCCTCCTAATTCCTGCACATACTGAAAGCTCTCATAGGCGCCTATGCCCATACCCGCCTGTTTGGTTGTCTGGAACGGCTTGAACAAGCGTTCCTGGACAAACTCTTCAGACATACCCTGACCGGTGTCGCCGATTTCTACGCGGGCTTGTCCATTGGATCGGTCCAGGGTCAACCATACGCGCCCTGTTGTCTCTGTCGCATCAAATGCATTTTGCACAATGTGCCCGATGATCCGCTCAAGGCGCTCCTCGTGGCCCCGCGTGACAACTCGGTCGGTGAGTGTGACCTCTAGAGTCCGGTCCCGTTTAGACGCCATAGTGGCAATGCGTTGCACGATAGCCCCCAAGTCCACGCCCACTGCCGTGCCGGGGGGGGTTGCACCTTCTCGCAATTGAAGCATTAGCTGGCGCATTCTGTCTAACGAATTTTCTACCGTCATCAGCATATCTTGCTGAAACTCGGGGTTGGCGTGCAGACGCTTCGCGTTTTTAAGCATCAACGAAAGCTGTGTGACGATGTTTTTAAGATCATGTACAACGAAGGCAGACATCCGGTTGAATGCATCAAATTTACGAACTTCCAGCAAGGCCTCTGTGGCCCGCATCTGTGCCAAATAACTCGCGGCCTGGCGACCTGCCGTTTTCAGGAGATCGTTTACCTCCCAATTGACATCGATCGTGGTGCGTGCGCGCACCAAAACCACAAAACTAATCAACTCACCACCGGCAGTCAACGGCACGATCAACCACGCTTGGGGGATGTCTTGCAGCCAGAGTGGCAGCGTGAGGTTGCCATAGCGCTTGGAAAATGAGCGGAACTCCTCCAAATTGACAACCCAACCACTGCTTGCCAAAAACAGGCATAGCGGAGAAGCGGCATCTTCTTTGTCGGGAGTTACGGCAATATTCCAGTGCGCTGTTTGGCGAAATACGTCTTCGCCCGTACTTTTCATCCACAAACCACCGCCCGGACTGTCCAGCATATCGGCCAGCGCCCGCACCACCTGCTGCCCCATGTCCTGTGGGGCATTGTTGCTTGAGAGCGTATGGGTAAATTTAAGCCACTCTTCCCGGTAGTCGTAGCGGTAGCGAAAAAAGTGCTTGCCCACCAAAACCCTCAACTTCGCACGGAATGTCCCCGACACCGCCAGCACCATCAGTGCTATCAAAGCAGAGAACACCACCCCCACCTGTAAAGCCCGGCCCCATTCCCCACCAAAATACCGCACGTAGTAGCCCACGGCCGAAATAAAGACCAAATAGGCCCCGGCAACCAAGAGTGTCGCGGAGTGAAAGGCAGCTTTTTGGGACACCCGGATGTTGGAAATCCAGTCTTGTCGGCGGGTTGTCGATAACAACAATAAGAACACCATCATGGCGTGGACAGCACCACGCATCGTGCTGGCATCCAGATCCAGGCGTTTAAACAAAACAGCCTGCGAATACAGATACAGGTCAAACAAAAATGTCCCAGCCAAGCCCAAACTTAATGGCTTGACATTCCAACGGGAATCCTCGGTCACATTCCGATAGATTTGCTCCAACAAAACCAATGCCAATACGGGAAGGGCCATGGCGGTCATCAGCGCGATGGAAGTGGCATCGCCCAAAGCGGAAATATCCAACACCGGAAAAATTTGAGCCCCCAAACCGATGCCGACCAACCCGACGGCCAGCAAGGGTAACCACCCCATCCCGGGGGGTAGCCGACCATCCCGGCTAGAGCGGCAAAGGGTCAGCATGAATCCAAACCAGCAGCCATAGCGCATCACATCCGCCACATTGCCCAATACACGCAACGTGTTATTACCGGACAACAGCTCGCACCATCCCCACACAGCAGAGAACACCACGGCACACAGCAAATAGGCCGTAGACCCATTTCTGGGGCCGCCCGCATACCGCGTAAACAGCAAACGTAGCGCAAATCCGGAATACACCAACCCGACCAAGGCGTAGCCCACGGCGGTTAGCGTCAAAATTTCTTGGTCCATCGGGTACAGGTGCAATAGAGGGGCTTGGCACCCCGCACACAACGCACGTCAGCGCGCTCCCTTGGCCATGAGCACCACACCTACCGTCTCGAACAAGATAACGATGTCTAAAAACAGCGAATGGTTTTTGACGTAGTAGAGGTCATATTGGAGCTTTTCGGCGGAGTCCTCCAGCGTGGAGCCGTAGTGGTAGCGCACTTGTGCCCATCCGGTCACACCGGGTTTCACGCTTTGGCGCACCGCGTAGTAAGGAATCTGGCGTGTCAATTGGTCCACAAAATAGGGCCGCTCAGGACGGGGCCCGACCATGCTCATATCGCCCGTCAATACGCAAAAAAGCTGTGGCAACTCATCCACCCGCAGCTTACGGATCACATTGCCAACCCGCGTAATCCGATCGTCCTTGGCCGATGCCCAACGCGGTGTTCCATCCTTCTCTGCATCGGTGCGCATGCTGCGAAACTTCACTACGTTGAACAGTCGGCCGTTAAAACCGACCCGCTCTTGGCGGTAAAAAATTGGCCCTCGGCTCTCTAGCACTACCAACAGCATGGTGATGAGCATGATGGGCAAGCTCAGCACAATCAGCATCACGGCACTGACAATATCAAATAACCGCTTGACGGCCGTACGCATGCCGCCTTGGCTAAAGCCATCGCCAAAAATAAGCCACCCGGCATTCACCGAGTCCAGGCGAATCTGCCCCTTGGTTTTCTCAAAATGCGTCGCCACATCGACCACCCGCACGCCGTGCAGTTTGCAATCCAACAGTTCACGCAGCGGCATGCTGCCCCCACGGCGCTCGACCAAGGCGACCACGATCTCATCCACCTCTAGCTCCAACGCGGTGTCGGTCAAGGATTTATGCTTGGACAAAATTCCCCAGGCCGACACCTCTGACTCGGCCTCGTTGGGACTTGCGTAGTAACCCACCACATCCACATGGGGGTCTTCATTTTTGAGCGTTTTGCCCACCAAGGCGGCACGGGGGCCCGTGCCAAACACCAGTACACGGTGGCGCATCATGGATTGCGGCATCGAATGAACAACATACACCCGGTGCAGCATCAGCACGGCAAAACCGACCATAGCAGCCATCGCCAGGGTTTCGCGGCTGGTAGAACTTTGGGGGAAGATTGAAAACACGCCGTAGGTCAAGGGCAATGCCAAAACCAACGACAAAGCCGCTCGCGCACGCGATTGGTTCAACGACCGGTCATGGATACGCTGGTAAAAGCCCAGCGCCGAGTTGATCACCAGCATACCCAACGACAGCAAACTGGCATGCCCCAGCAAAGAAACCACCGAGGTAAATTCTTCGCCCTTCCAGATCACCACCGCCAAGACGGCCAGAATGACCAGTCCGAGATCCAGAAAAATCTGCTGTAGCGTGCGCCGGTGCAGATAGTGGTTGAATATTTTGATCACGCCTGCCGCCCATCTGCTGTAGGAGCCCAGCGACCCCTTCTTGGGGCTGCCAGCATCTCTTCCAACCGGCTCAGTTTAGTGTCCATATTTTGAAGAAAATGCATCGAATCTCGGTAAATCTACGGGATATGTTGAATATAAAGCGTGCTTGCCAGCATTGGGAAAGCCCGCAGACAGAGCGCTCTGTGGGATAAATTTTTCTGGTGCATTATGGGCTTTTTTTGAGACGAATCTGCCCGGTCTTTGAATGCGCTTACCGCACTATTCCTACCCAGCTCACTCCCATTCAGACGGTTATTCCGCTTAAAACGCCCGGCAGAGGGTCTGATAGTTCTCCCAAGCACGGCAAAATTGCCACATGGTGAAAAAACTACTGATTGCGGGTGGGGGCATTGGCGGCATGGCCTCCGCATTGGCATGCGCGCAGGCCGGGTGGGCTGTGCACGTATATGAACGGGCCGCTGCCCTGCATGAAGTCGGGGCTGGCATCCAGATCGGCCCCAATGTCACGCGGCTGCTGCACCACTGGAACCTGCACACCGCATTAAAAGCCGTAGCCGCGTTTCCGCAACGCCTACAGGTGCGCGATGCCTTGACGGCACAAGGTCTGGGCACACTGGCATTGGGTGCCACCATGCAACAGCGCTATGGCGCGCCCTACGCCACCCTGCACCGGGCCGATCTGCTGGCGCTGCTACACACCGCCGTGCAGCAAACCAACGCCACCGTGCAACTGAACCACAGCTTGCAGCACTTCACCCAGACAGCGCATGGCATAACCGTCGGTAATCACTCAGGAGAAGAAGTCACAGGCGATGCATTGGTCGGGGCCGATGGCGTGTGGAGCCCCGTACGCCAGTGGCTATTGCACGACGGCCCACCGCGCACCACCGGCCACCTGGCCTACCGCACCCTGGTACGCCAAGACAGCTTGCCGCAAGCCCTGCGCTCACAGCAGGTCACAGTCTGGCTCGGCCCGCATCTGCATGTGGTGCAGTACCCCGTGCGCAGCGGGGACTGGCTCAACCTGGTGGCCATCGTGCACGGCCAACTGCCAGACCCCCAAGCCAACCTGGAGCATTGGAACCACAGCGCCCATGCCGCCGACCTGCACACCAGCCTGGCGGGCGTATGTACCCCGCTGCAAGACCTGTTTAGGGCCATTGACCACTGGCGCCTATGGGTTCTGTGCGACCGCCCGCCGATGGCCGGAGCCCACCAGCAGGCACAAGGCCGCGTCGCACTGCTGGGCGATGCCGCACACCCGATGCGGCCGTATCTGGCCCAGGGCGCAGGCATGGCCATCGAAGACGCTGCCGCCTTGGGCCACGCGCTAAGCAACGCACGCCAACCAAACGCTGACGTGCCCGCTGCGCTGGCCCAATACGCCCAACAACGCTGGCAACGCAACGCACGCGTGCAGGCCCGCGCCATCCGCAACGGACACCTATTCCATGCCTCAGGACTGCTCCGATGGGGCCGAAACCAGGCCATGCAACTGGGCGGAGAGCGCTTGCTGAACCTGCCCTGGCTGTACGGTTACGGCCTATAGCCGCATGCCGAGCTCTGCGCGGGCACACACTAGCCCGCCGAAATCCTGCGCAAAGTGGATGATTGACGCTGCAAGTTGATTGAAAACTGCGCACTCCCTGCCAGATGATGGGCGCACCCACCCACACTGCAAGGAGCCACCCACATGGCAGATTTATTCGACAACCCGATGGGCCTTCTGGGCTTTGAATTCGTGGAGTTCGCGTCGCCCACCCCGGGCGTACTGGAACCCGTATTCGAGCGCATGGGTTTCACCCTGGTGGCCAAGCACCGCTCCAAAGACGTGCTGCTGTACCGCCAGGGCGGCATCAACTTCATCGTCAACCGCGAGCCCAAAAGCGTGGCCGGTTTCTTCGCCGCCGAGCACGGCCCCAGCGCCTGCGGCATGGCGTTTCGGGTGAAAGACTCGCACCACGCCTACCGCCGCGCACTGGAACTCGGTGCCCAGCCTATCGAACTGCACCCCGGCCCGATGGAGCTGAACCTACCCGCCATCAAGGGCATTGGCGGCGCGCCGCTCTACCTGATCGACCGGTTTGAAGATGGCAAATCTATCTACGACATCGACTTTGACTTCATCGAAGGTGTAGACCGCCGCCCCAAAGGACACGGCCTACAGCTGATCGACCACCTGACCCACAACGTCTACCGGGGCCGCATGGCGTTCTGGGCCGATTTTTACGAGCGCCTGTTCAACTTCCGCGAGATCCGCTTCTTCGACATCCAGGGCGAATACACCGGCCTGACCTCCAAAGCGCTCACCGCCCCCGACGGCATGATCCGCATACCCTTGAACGAGGAAGCGCGCCAGGGTGGCGGGCAGATCGAAGAGTTCCTAATGAAATTCAGCGGCGAAGGCATCCAGCACATTGCGCTGATCTGCGACGACCTGCTGGCCACGGTAGACCGCCTGGCGCTGGCCGGTGTGCCGCTGATGACCGCGCCCAGCGATAGCTACTACGAGATGCTTGACGGCCGCCTGCCCGGCCACGGCCAGCCAGTGACTGAACTGCAAACGCGCGGCATCTTGATAGACGGATCGACCGACGGCGGCACTCCGCGTTTACTGCTGCAAATCTTCTCGCAAACCCAGCTCGGTCCGGTGTTTTTTGAGTTCATCCAGCGCAAGGGCGACGAAGGCTTTGGCGAGGGTAATTTCAAAGCGCTGTTTGAGTCGCTGGAACGCGACCAGTTGCAGCGCGGTGTGCTACAAAAACAAGGCTTTTCCCATACGTAAAAATGGTTTCCAGCGCATATAAAACCTGCGCCACAAGCTACTTAAACAATAGCAAAACCCAACCGCCGTGATACGTCTGCAACGGCCTCGCGGACCGCCACCGCCATGGCGGAATCCCAGGCCCCATCAAAATGGTCTTCATGGCCCAGCGCGGTAATCACCAGTGCCGCCCGGCCTTCATGGTCCAAGGCAGCAGCACTGAAGGCATTGACGCTGGGGATGGGCCGCCCCAACGCACGGGTAACGCCGTGGGCCTGCATTTCCTGTTGCGCCGAACGCAGCTCGGCGTCGAGGTTTTGCGCACCCACTCGGTCGATGGCGCTGAAGCGCCCCATGGGTCCGGCCAGCGCTTCCTCCAAAATCTTGCGCGGCAGCACGGCGGCAAATGCGCGCCCGGTGGCGGTGCCCAACACCGACATCACCGTGCCCGCCCGCATGTTCACATGCAGCGGTTGGCGCGCCTCCACCATACGCACCACGGTTGGCCCCATATTGCCCCACAGCGCAATGACCACGCTCTGGTCGGTGCTGGCGGCCAACCGTTCGGCCACCGGCACGGCCACCTTCATCGGGTCCAGCTGGTGCAGGCAGCTCAGGCCCAACTGCAGCGCGGCAGGCCCCAGGGCGTAGAGCCCATCCACCTGCTGCTCGATCAAACCCAATTTTGAGAAGCTGACCAAGTAGGGGTGCGCGCGCGCGGCGGGCAGATCTGCCTGCGCCGCCAGGTCTTTGAGCGTCATCGGCCCTGGCTGGTGGGACAGCGCCAGCAGCAAGCGCCCGCCTACCTCGATCGACTGTACCGCGCGCTGTTCACGGGGTTCCTGCATGGCCACTCCTTTTTAATAATTCGCCTATGACAAAGTATTTTGACATAGGCGAATTTTTAGCTATGATTCAACAAACTAATTTGCAGTTAACAAATTTACCATCCACCCCACTTTCTACACACCACCATGAACATCAAAAAATTTGCCTCCCACGCGGACCTAGAAGAGAAAACCGTCACCTTCAGCCAAATCTCCGAACACGCCTGGGCCTACACCGCCGAGGGCGACCCCAACACCGGCATCATCATTGGCGACAACGCCGTGCTGGTGGCCGACACCCAGGCCACCCCGGCCATGGCCGCCGACGTGGTCCGCCGTATCCGCGAGGTGACCGACAAGCCCATCCAGTACGTTGTGATGACGCACTACCACGCGGTGCGCGTGCTGGGTGCCAGCGCCTACAACGCACAGCAAATCCTGGCCAGCCAGGACACCTATGACCTGATCGTGGAGCGCGGTCAGTTCGACAAAGACAGCGAAATCGGCCGGTTCCCGCGCCTGTTCCAGAACGTGGAGTCCGTGCCGCCCGGCCTGACCTGGCCCACCATGACCTTCACCGGCAAGATGACCCTGTGGCTGGGCAAGCTGGAGGTGCAGTTGCTGCAACTGGGCCGGGGCCACACCAAGGGCGACACCGTGGTCTGGCTGCCGCAGGAGCGCACCCTGCTCAGCGGCGACCTGGTCGAGTTCGATGCCACCCCTTATGCGGGCGATGCCTACTTCAAGGACTGGCCGCAAACCCTGGACAACCTAGCCGCACTGCAACCCGCCGCACTGGTGCCCGGCCGTGGCCCGGCCCTGGTGACGCCTGAGCAGGTAAGTGCCGGGCTGCGCAGCACCCGCGACTTCATCGCCGACGTGCGCACCAGCGTGGAAGCCGGGGTGGCCGCTGGCAAGGATCTGCACGCCGTCTACCAAAGCACCATGGAAGCACTGCGCCCCAAGTACGGCCACTGGGTCATCTTCGACCACTGCATGCCGTTTGACGTGACCCGCTGCTTTGACGAAGTCACCCAGTACCCCCACCCCCGCATCTGGACGGCAGAGCGCGATATAGAGATGTGGAAGACCCTGGAAGCCTAAGCCCCAAAAATAAGAACCAAGAGACAAGATATGCCCCCCACCGATTACCAAAAACTAGAGTTCCCCGCCACCCACCACCCCGACCAAGATGCCGCCACCCCGGTGCGCCGCCCGGTGGTGGTGGTCGGCGCAGGCCCCGTGGGCCTGGCGCTGGCGGTAGACTTGGCCCAGCAAGGCCAGCCTGTGGTGCTGCTGGACAACGACAACACCCTCTCCAGCGGCTCGCGCGCCATCTGCTTTGCCAAGCGCACCTTGGAGATTTTTGACCGCCTGGGCTGTGGTGACCGTATGGTGGACAAAGGCGTGTCGTGGAACATCGGCAAAGTGTTTTTCAAAAGCGAAGAGGTCTACCGCTTCGACCTGCTGCCCGAACCCGGCCATGAACGTCCGGCTTTCATCAACCTGCAGCAGTACTACGTAGAGGGCTTTCTAGCCGAGCGCGCCGCAGAGCTGCCACTGATCGACATCCGCTGGAAACACGCGGTCACCGGACTGGACCAGCAGGCCGACTTTGCCCGCCTCACCATCCAAACCCCCAACGGCCCCTACCAGCTGGATGCCGACTACGTGGCCGCCTGCGACGGCGCGGGCTCGGCCCTGCGCAAACTGGCCGGGCTGGAAAGCAAGGGCCGCAGCTTTCGCGACCGCTTCCTGATCGCCGACATCAAGCTCAAAGAGGAACACAGTGGGCTGGAACTGAAGGCCGAACGCTGGTTCTGGTTCGACCCCGACTTTCACCGCAACCAGAGCGTGTTGCTGCACATGCAGCCCGACGGCGTATGGCGCATCGACTTCCAGCTAGGCTGGGATGCCGACCCCGCAGAGGAAAAAAAGCCCGAGAACATCATCCCCCGCGTCAAGGCCCTGCTGGGCGAGGACGCGCAGTTTGAGCTGGAATGGGCCAGCGTCTACACCTTTGCCTGCCTGCGCATGGCCAGCTTTCGCCATGGCCGGGTACTGTTTGCGGGCGACTCGGCGCACGGTGTGTCGCCGTTTGGCGCGCGCGGTGCCAACTCGGGCGTGCAGGATGCCGAAAATCTGGCCTGGAAGCTGGCCGCCGTGCTGCAAGGCCGTGCCCCTGATGCACTGCTGGACAGCTACGGCACTGAGCGCGAATACGCCGCCGATGAAAACATCCGCAACTCCACCCGCGCCACCGACTTCATCACACCCAAGAGCGAGATCAGTCGCCTGTTCCGTAATGCCACGTTAGCCCTGAGCAAGCACCACCCCTTTGCCCGCGTGCTGGTCAACAGCGGTCGCTTGTCGGTGCCCGCCACCCTGCTGCACTCGTCGCTGAACAGCCTGGACACCGACAGCTTCAGCGGTCACATGGTGCCCGGTTCCGCCGCCGCCGATGCGCCGCTGGCCGACGGCGGCTGGCTACTGCGCGCCTGTAGCCGCACCGGCTTTACCGCCTTGGTGTTTGGCGACGATGCCGCCGCTCGGGCCATCGCTCAGGCAGATCTGTACGTGGTGCAGGTGCCGCTGACCAACGCCCTGGCCGTGCAGCGTTACGACGCCCAAGCCGGTACGGTCTACCTTCTACGCCCGGACCAGCATGTGTGCGCCCGCTGGCGTGCCCCCAGTACCACCGCCATCCGCAATGCCTGCCAACGCGCACTGGCCGCCTGAAAGGAAAAACAATGCAGCCTACCCTTCACTCCACACTCAACACCGCCCCCAACCTGGACGCGCCCGATGACTTTTACGAGGCACTGATCGAAGCCCACCAAGGCCTCAGCGCCGAGGAAAGCCACGCTTTCAACGCCCGGCTGGTGCTGGTGCTGGCCAACCACATCGGCGCATTGCCCGTACTACGCCAGGCCTTCGCTGCCGCTGCCTGAACCCTATAACCACAAAGAGACAATTCCCATGACCACTAAACGTATCCTCATCGCCATGGCACTTTCCACTCTGGCATGGGCTGCTGCTGCCCAGGACGGCAAGCCGATTGAATGGGTGGTGGGCTATGCCGCCGGCGGCGGTTCCGACGCAGTGGCCCGCGCCACCGCCGAGGCCATGGCCAAAAGCCTGGGCAGCCCCATCGTCATCAACAACAAGCCGGGCGCGGCCACCAACATCGCCGCCGAATACACCGCCCGCGCCAAAGACTTTGGCCATGTGATGATGACGGCAGACTTTGCCACCCTGGCGGCCAACCCGGCGCTGTTTTCCAAGCTGGGCTACAACGCCGAAAAAGACCTGGCCCCGGTCGGCCTGCTGGCGCGCTTTCCGCTGGTGCTGGTGGTGGGGCCGCAGGTACCGGCCAAGAACTACAAGGAATTTCTGGCCTGGGTGAAAGCCCAGCCCAATGGCGTGAACTACGCGTCGGCAGGCGTGGGCAGCCCTCACCACCTGGCCACCGAGTTGCTGCGCGAAAAAATGGGGACCCCCATGACCCATGTGGCCTACCGGGGTGCCTCGCCCGCCATTGCCGACGTGCTGGGTGGCCAGGTGCCGTTCATGCTGGTGGACACGGCCAGCGGCAACCAGTTTGTGTTGGCCGGTAAGCTCCGGGCCATCGGCGTGGCCAGTGCCAAGCGCATCGCCACCCTGCCCGATGTGCCCACGCTGGCCGAACAAGGTCTGACCGACTTCGAGGCTTACGCTTGGCAAGGCCTGGCCGTGCCCTCCGGCACACCGGCCGACACCGTGGCCAAACTCAACAAGGTTCTGGTCGAGGCACTGAACTCCACCGTGGTGAAGGCCCGGTTTCAGGCGCTAGGCGTGGAAGGCCTGCCCGGCACGCCAGCACAGATGGCCAGCTATGCCAAAAGCGAACGCGAGCGCTGGGGCCGCCTGATCCGCGACAACAACATCAAAGTCGATTGATTTTTAATAAAACAGGTCGATAGCGCATATTCCACCTGCGCTAGAAGCTACACAAACAATAGCAACACCATGACCACTGCACCTTCTCTACCACGCCATTACCAAAGCGGCTTTGGCAACGAATACGCCAGCGAGGCCGTGCCAGGCAGCCTGCCGCAGGGCCGCAATAGCCCGCAACAGGCCCCGCATGGCCTGTATGCAGAGCTGGTGTCGGGCACGGCATTCACCGCGCCGCGCGCCGAAAACCGGCGCAGCTGGCTGTACCGCCGCCAGCCGTCGGTGGTCAGTGGAGGCTACCAGCCCTATGTGCAGGCGCTGTGGACCAGCGGTGCCGCAGGCGGCATGGCCAGCCCGCCCGACCCGCTGCGCTGGAGCCCATTTCCCCTGCCCGCCGACGGCAGCCACGTGGACTTTGTCGATGGCCTAGCCACCCTGGTGGCCAATGGTGATGCGGACGCGCAGGTGGGCATGGCGGCAATCGTGTATGCCGCCAACACCTCGATGCAGCTACGCGCGCTGGTGAATGCCGATGGCGAAATGCTGCTGATCCCGCAGCAAGGCCGCCTGGTCATCACCACCGAACTGGGCGTGCTGGACGTGGCACCGGGTGAAATTGCGCTCATCCCCCGTGGCATCGCCTTCAAGGTCGGTTTGCCCGACTCGGAAGCGGGCGCGGGCGCATCACGCGGCTACGTGTGCGAGAACTACGGTGCTCCGTTTCGCCTGCCCGAGCTGGGGCCGATTGGCTCCAACGGTCTGGCCAACGCACGCGACTTCATGGCCCCGGTGGCGGCGTTTGAAGAGGATGTCGGCACCTACGAGATCGTTAAAAAGTACGGCGGCACCCTGTGGCACAACCAGCAGCCGGGCACCCCGTTCAACGTGGTTGCCTGGCACGGCAACCTGGCGCCAGTGAAGTACGACACAGCGCGCTTCATGGTTATCGGCTCCATCAGCTTTGACCACCCCGACCCCAGCATATTCACCGTGCTGACCAGCCCCAGCGACACGCCCGGCACGGCCAACTGCGACTTCGTGATCTTCCCGCCGCGCTGGATGGTGGCCGAGGACACCTTCCGCCCGCCCTGGTACCACCGCAACCTGATGAGCGAATTCATGGGGCTGGTAAGCGGCCAATACGATGCCAAGCCTGAAGGATTCAAGCCCGGCGGCGCCAGCCTGCACAACTGCATGGTGCCGCACGGCCCCGACGCAGAGGCCTTTGACCAAGCCAGCCACGCCCAGCTACAGCCGCACAAGCTGGACAACACCCTGGCCTTCATGTTGGAGAGCCGCTACCGTTTCGTACCCACCGCCTTTGCCATGCAAGGCGGCATGCTGGATACCGCCTACGCCGACTGCTGGAGCAGCCTGCCCGACGTATTTTTGAAAGCCACCGCATGACCTCCCCACCCGACACAAGCCACGACGCAAGCCTACAAAGCTGGGTCGCATCTGCCAACCATCCGGCCAGCGACTTCCCGATACAAAACCTGCCGTTTGGCCGCTTCAAGCAGCACGATGATTGGCGCATCGGCGTCGCCATTGGCGACCAGGTGCTGGACCTGCGCGCCGCCGGGCTGATTGACCACAGCGACATGCAGCGGCTGATGGCGCAGCCCTCGGATGCCCGCCGCAGCCTGCGCCAGGCGTTGGTGGACGGCCTGGCGGTTGACAGCCCCCGGCAAGCGCAGTTTCAGGCCGCGCTGCACGCCCAGGCCGAGGTGGAACTCGGCCTGCCCTGCGACATCGGCGACTACACCGACTTCTACACCAGCATCCACCACGCCACCACCATCGGCAAGCAGCTGCGGCCCGACAACCCGCTACTGCCCAACTACAAATGGCTGCCCATTGGCTACCACGGCCGTGCCTCCAGCATCGTGCCCAGCGGCACGCCCCTCCACCGGCCCCACGGCCAGACCAAGGCCCCCGACCAGGCCGCACCCACCCTGGGCCCCAGCCGCCGCCTGGACTACGAGCTGGAGCTGGGCCTGGTCATTGGCCGCCCCAACCCGCTGGGCCAGCCCATCCGCATGGAGCGCGCCGAGGAGCACGTATTCGGCGTAGCCCTGTTCAACGACTGGAGCGCCCGCGACGTGCAGGCCTGGGAATACCAGCCGCTGGGGCCGTTTTTGGCCAAAAACTTTGCCAGCACCCTGTCGCCCTGGGTGGTGACGCTGGAAGCGCTGGCACCCTTTCGCGAACCGCACACCCGGCCCGAGGGCGATCCTTTGGCATTAAATTACCTCTCCGCGCATACCAATACTGCGCAAGGTGCTATCAATATTGAACTAGAGGTGTGGTTACAAACGGCGCAGATGCAGGCCGCCGGCCACGCGGGCGACCGGCTCTCGCAGTCCAACTACCGCGATGCCTACTGGACCGTGGCGCAGCTGGTGGCGCACCACACGGTCAACGGTTGCAACCTGCGCGCGGGCGACCTGTTTGGCACCGGCACACTGTCCGGCCCCTTGCCCGAGCAAGGCGGCTCACTGATGGAGCTGAGCGCGGGCGGTAAGCGGCCTATTGCCCTGTCCAACGGCGAAACCCGCACCTACCTGGAAGACGGGGACACCGTGGTCTTGCGCGGCTACTGCGTGCGCGAGGGCTTTAGGCGCATCGGGTTTGGCGAATGCCGGGGCACGGTGCTGCCTGCGCTAACGGTATAGACATGCTGGCCCTGCACACCTACTTTCGCAGCTCCGCCGCCTACCGGGTGCGGATTGCGCTGGGCCTGAAGGGGCTGGATGCGCACATGCTGCCCGTGCATCTGCTGAAAAACGGCGGCGAGCAACGCAGCGATGCGTACTTGGCCGTCAACCCGGCCGGTCTGGTGCCCACGCTAGTGCACGACGGGCAAGCGCTCACCCAGTCGCTGGCCATCATCGAATACCTGGAAGAGCGCTGGCCGCAGCCCGCGCTGCTGGGCGCAAATGCACTGGAGCGGGCCCACATCCGCGCGCTGGCGCTCGACATTGCCTGCGAAATCCACCCGCTCAACAACCTGAGGGTGCTGAGCTACCTGGGCACAGAAATGGGCCTGGACAGCGAGCAAAAGAATCGCTGGTACCGGCACTGGACCGAAACCGGCCTGGCTACGGTTGAGGCCCGGCTACGCCAAACATCGGGGCAGTTCAGCGTGGGCGACAGCCCCACCCTGGCCGACTGCTGCCTGGTGCCCCAGGTGTTCAACGCCCAACGCTTTCACTGTAGGCTGGACCACGTGCCCACCGTCATGGCGGTGCACGCACGGTGCGCCAGTCTGCCAGCGTTCCAGCAGGCAGCCCCCCCGCAGCAGCCAGACGCAGAGTAAGTCGACTGGTGCAGAACTTGCATTAGGTTTGAGGTTTTCTCCTTTACCGATACCGCCGCCATGCCAGCCCCACCCTCTTCCCACGGCTCTGCCCTTTCGTTCGAGAACTGGCTCGGCCACATCAACGCGGCATGCGGTGCCTTTCAGGCCCGCGTACAGGGCGAGGCCTTTCGCGGCAGCTTTGATGCGGTGGAAAGTGGGGTCGTGCGCCTCAGCGTGGTGGAAGGCGTGCACACCCGCCTGTACCGCAGCCAGATCGACGTGAGGCGGGGCGACGACCAGAAGTTTTTTGCCGTGTTGCAGTTGCAGGGCCAGTGCGGTGTGGAGCAGGGCACGCAGCAGGCCGCCCTCAGCCAGGGCGACATCGTCCTGTTAGACGCCGCCCGCCCCTGCAGTATTGTGCTGGGCGCGCAGTCCCGCCAGGTATCGCTGCTCCTGCCCCGGCAGACGGTACTGCGCCAGTTGCTTGCGGGCCGTGTCGCGTGCGCGCAGCGCATTCCAGCGCATTCGGCGGTGGCCATCGTGGCGGGGGCCTTGATGCACGCCACCCTGTCGCAGTCCCAGGCGGGTCTGGCCGTGCAGGAAGGGGAAGCCGTGCTGGACGCGCTGGTCACCTTGCTCAAGCCCGCTATCGGCCTGGCCGGGGTCGCACAGCCCGATGCCGAGGAGTTGCACCAGCGCATGTTCCGCAAGGCCTGCGATGCCATCGACGCGCACTTGGCCGACGAAAACCTGTCGCCACAGTGGATTGCCCAGACCATTGGCGTTTCGGTGCGCAGCCTGTACCGGATGTTTTCTGGCCACGGCCTGGTGGTAGCGCAGTACATCAAAAACCGCCGCCTGGACCTGTGCGCACAGGCTTTGCGGCAGGCCGCATGCCATGAAAAACTGTCCACCCTGGGCTATAGCTGGGGTTTTGCCGACTCCAGCCACTTTTCATCGGCGTTCAAAACGCGTTTTGGTATGCCTCCGGGCGAATACCGCAGGCGCTGCCACGGCTGACACAACAGCGGACACAGCGGCCCTCTTTGGCAGGCAGGCACAGCCATTTGGCAGGCGCAACAAAGTCTGGCCCGGCCAAGCTACCTAAGCTGTGGGGCATCGCAGTGGAGCCTTGCAGCAGCGGCTACCACGCGTATTTTTGACCCCACCCACGTTGTTGAAAGCAGCCACTATGTTTAAACCCCATCACCTCCCTGGAGGGCACGCAGTCGGTGCACTCAGCCTGGCACTCGCCCTGGCCTTGGGGACGACCGCCCTGTGGACACCCTCCGCCCAAGCCCACGGCGGCGCGGCCACCATGGTGCCGATGCAAAAGACCCTGGAGGCCTTTGGTGCCACGGTGCGCTGGGACAGCTTTGCCAACCTGTACACCATCACCCGCAACAGCACCACGGTGCGCGTCAAGCCCGGCTCCAAGACGGCCCTGGTGAACGGCAAACCGCTGGCGCTGGAGGTGCCGGTGGTATTACGCAAGGGCCAGGCCTACGTGGCGCAGGGCTTCATCAACCAGGTGTTCCAGTCGGGCCTGGACACCACCTTTGTGGTGGAGCGCACACCCAGTCCACTCAACCCGCTGACGGCAGCCGAAATCCAGGCGACGGTAGACATCCTGAAAGCCTCAGGCCGCTACCAAGCGGGCTACCGCTTTACAGAAATCAGCATCAAAACCCCGCCCAAAGACCAAGTCTGGAGCTTTGCCCTGACCGGGCAGCCCGTGCAGGCTCCGCGCCAGGCGGCGTTTGTCATCCTGGACGGCAAAAAGGTGATCGAAGGCAGCGTGGATTTGGCGGCACGCAATGTGTCCAACTGGAAAGAGGTGGAAGGCGCACATGGCATGGTGCTACTGGACGACTTTGCTACCGTGCAGGCGGTCATTGAAGCCAGCCCCGAGTACGCGCAGGCCCTGTCCAAGCGCGGCATCAAAGATGTCAAAAAGGTGGTGGCTACGCCGCTCACAGTGGGCTACTTTGACGGCAAGGACGGGCTGCGCCAGGAAGACCGGCTGCTGAAGATCGTCAGCTATCTGGAGACCGGCGACGGCAACTACTGGGCCCACCCTATCGAGAACCTGGTGGCGGTGGTCGATCTGGTGCAGAAAAAGCTCATCCAGATCGAAGACCAGGGTGTCATCCCGGTACCGATGAAACCCACCCCCTACGACGGGCGCGACCGCAAGGCCACCGCCGCCCCCAAGCCGCTGGAGATCACCGAGCCCGAGGGCAAGAACTTCACCATCACCGGCAACACTCTGCACTGGCGCAACTGGGACTTACATCTGCGGCTGGACTCGCGCGTGGGTCTGGTGCTGTCCACCGTAACCTACAACGACAAGGGCACCAAGCGCAAGGTGATGTACGAGGGCTCGCTGGGCGGCATGATCGTGCCCTACGGCGACCCGGATGCGGGCTGGTATTTCAAGGCCTACCTGGACTCTGGCGAATACGGCATGGGCACGCTGACATCGCCCATCCAGCGCGGCAAGGATGCCCCCGAAAACGCGGTACTACTGGACGCAACCCTGGCCGACTACACCGGCAAGGCCACCGCCGTGCCCAACGCCATCGCCGTGTTCGAGCGCTACGCCGGGCCCGAGTTCAAACACCAGGAAATGGGCCAACCCAGTATTGGGGCCGAGCGGCGCGAGCTGGTGGTGCGCTGGATCAGCACGGTGGGCAACTACGACTACATTTTTGACTGGGTGTTCGCCGAGAACGGCACCATCGGCATTGACGCGGGAGCCACCGGCATTGAGGCAGTCAAGGGCGTGAAGTCACGCACTATGGCCGATGCCACCGCCGCCGAAGACACCCGCTACGGCACCTTGCTGGACCACCACATCGTAGGCACTACCCACCAGCACATCTACAACTTCCGCCTCGACCTGGATGTGGACGGAGAGACCAACACCCTCACCGAAGTCGATCCGGTGGTGCTGCCCAACACGCGCAGCGGCCCGCGCACCAGCACCATGCAGACGACCACCCGTACCGTACCCACTGAGCGGGAGGCCGCGCAAAAGTTCGACCCCTCCACCATCCGCCTGCTGAGCAATACGGCCAAGACCAACAAGGTGGGCAACCCGGTGTCGTACCAGCTCATTCCTTACGCGGGTGGTACCCACCCCATCGCCAAAGGAGCCAACTTTGGCCAAGACGAATGGATCTACCACCGCCTGAGTTTCATGGACAAACAGCTGTGGATCACGCGCTACAACCCCGACGAGATGTTTCCCGAGGGCAAGTACCCCAACCGCTCCCGCACCGATACCGGTCTGGGCCAATTCACTGCCGACAACCAGTCGATTCTCAATAGCGACAACGTGGTCTGGCTGACCACCGGCACCACCCACATCGCCCGTGCCGAAGAGTGGCCCATCATGCCCACCGAATGGGTGCATGCCCTGCTCAAACCCTGGAATTTCTTTGACGAAACGCCCACGCTGGGACTGAACCAGCCTGCCAAGTAAAAGCCCAGTCCCCGGTTGCCAGCATCCGGCGCTGGGGACTGCAAAAAAATACCTACAAGAGACAAGAGACCCACCATGTACGCTGCCCACATGACCATCGGCGGTCGCGCCGTTTCCGCCGTCACCGCATTCGATGTGCACAACCCGGCTACCGGCAGCATTGTCGGCACGGCCCCCAACGCCAGCCTGGCCGACCTGGATGCCGCCGTGGCAGCGGCGCAAGCCGCCTTCCCGGCCTGGTCTCGCAAGCCGGATGACGAACTACAGCAGGCCTGCCAGGCCGTGGTGGAAAAGCTCGCTGCCCACGCCGAAGAGCTGGCGCAGCTTGTCACCCTGGAGCAAGGTAAACCGCTCAACGGCATGGGCTCGCGCTGGGAGCTGGGAGCCGCACAGGCTTGGGCCCGCTACACCAGCGGATTAGCACTGCCAATGAAAGTATTGCAGGACGATGCGCAAGGCCGCGTAGAACTGCACCGCAAGCCGCTGGGCGTGGTGGGCTCTATCACGCCATGGAACTTTCCGCTAATGATCGCCATCTGGCATGCCATGCCCGCGCTGCGCACGGGCAACACGGTGGTCATCAAACCCTCACCCAACACCCCATTGGCGACCCTGCGTATGGTGGCGCTACTCAACGAGGTGCTGCCGACAGGCGTGCTCAATTGCGTCACCGGGGACGACCGGGAGACCAACATCGGTGCAGCCATGGCGGCCCACGCGGGCATACGCAAGATCGTGTTTACCGGCTCCTGCGCGACCGGTCAAAAGGTGATGCAGTCTGCGGCCCGGACCATGAAGCGCCTGACGCTGGAACTGGGCGGCAACGACGCGGGCATTGTTCTACCCGATTGCGACCCCCAGGCCATCGCCGAGGGCCTGTTCTGGGGCAGCTTCCTCAATAACGGGCAAACCTGCGCAGCCATGAAGCGCCTGTATGTCCACGACAGCATCCACGACGCGGTGTGCGAACACCTGGTGGCCTACGCCAAAACTGTCCCGATGGGCGATGGCATGGCCGAACACAATTTACTGGGCCCGGTACAGAACCGCGTGCAGTTCGACAAAGTGGCGGCCCTGGTGGCCGATGCCCGCAATAAGGGCGATCTGCTGGTGGGCGGCACACCGGGCGACGGCCTGTTCTTTCCCGCCACCATCATCGCCGGACTGAAAAATGGCGACGCCCTGGTAGACGAAGAACAGTTTGGTCCTGCCTTGCCGGTAGTCCGCTACAAAGATGTCAACCAGGCCATACGCGCTGCGAACGATAGCCCCAACGGCCTGGGCGGATCGGTATGGTCCAACGACATAGAGCATGCGAAACAGGTGGCCCGCCAGATGGAATGCGGCTCCGTGTGGATCAACAAACACGGTGCCATCCAGCCCAACGCCCCGTTTGGTGGCACTAAGTCCTCCGGGATCGGAGTTGAATTTTCGGAAGAAGGCATGCAGGAATACACCGACCCGCAAGTCATTTTTTGCTGACCCGGCAGAGGCATAGACCGCGTGCAGCATGCCCAACGCGGGTTTATGTTCCAGAGAGGGAGGCGGAACACTAGTGTCGCGTCACGCATGACACGACACTATCCCGGCAGCACCGTGCGCCGCACCTTGCGCACGTTGAAGGCGCTGGCAATCAGCACCGCCTGCACCAGCGCCAGGCCGATGAACACGGCGGCAAACTGCCCGTGGTCCATCAACGTGCCAAACAGCAGCGGCGAAATCGCCTGCCCAATGTCCAGCCCCGAATACACCACGCCGTAGACCCGGCCGGTGGCGTTGGCCGGGGCCGCACGCTTGACGATCAAATCGCGCGACGGCCCGCCCGTACCCGCCGCAAAGCCCATCAGGCCAAACAGCAGCGGCACGCTCCAGGCCGGCACGTCGGCAAAGCCCAGCACCAGCGCCAAACCGGCGGCAATGCCAAAGCCCACGCCAATCACCCGTTCGCAGCGTGCCGGGTTGGCCGCCAAAAAGCCCCCCAGCACCATGCCGCCCGCGCTGCACAGCATGTAGACCGACAGGCACAGGGCCACCAGGTCCAGCGGCACGCCGTGCAACTGGCGCGCCGCCTCGGGGGCAAAGGCCTGCACCACACTGAGCGCCACGGCGTAGAAAAAGAAGAAGCCAAAGCACATCCACACCGCCGGGATGCGCAAAAAACCCAGGCTACCGCCCTCCATCTGTGGCACGGCTGACTTAGCCCCAGTGTGTACAGGCAGCACCGGCAAAGCCAGCTTGTCGCGGTACACCCACACCACCGCCAGCACCGCAAACGCCAGGCCGCCCGCCGAGGCCAACGCGGTGCGCCAGCCAAACGCCAACGCCAGCGGCACCAGCATGGCCGGGGCCAGCGCCCAGCCCAGGCTGCCGGTAATACCGTGCACGCTGTAGGCATGGCCCAGGCGCGGCGCGCTGATCTTGCGGTTCAGCAAGGTGTAGTCCACCGGGTGAAACACGCCGTTGCCCATGCCCGCAACTACCGAGAAAGCCGCCAGCATCGCGTAACTGGTGCTGATGGAAAACCCAAACGCCGCCAACCCCAGCAGCGCCAGCCCGGCAAACAAAATCGGCCGGGGGCCGAACTTATCCACCACAAAACCCGAGGCCATCTGCACCGCGCACGACACCACAAAAAAGATACTCATTAGCAGCCCCAGCTCGGCATAGCTGGCCTGGAAATCGTCCTTCAGCCAGGGGAACAACGGCGCCAACAGCAACTGGCTGAAATGGCTGATCATGTGCGCCCCGCCGACCAGACCGATCACACCGGCCTCCTGGCGCAGGCTGGGGGCAGAGGGAAATGGGGTGGTAGTCGTCATGCGGCCATCGTAATGGTCGCCCTCTATTTCTGGAATACTGCGTAAAGACAGTTTCTAGTGAATTTCAGCCATGCCGCGCAAAAAACCACTCCTGCCCCTCGACCTGGACGATGTCAACGGGTTCGCCCCGTCCCCCCAACGCCCGCTGCGCAGCCGCGCCCGCACCCTGCCGGTGGACGCGCACTTCGAGCCCCACCAGCACGCCTGGGCGCAACTGGCCTACTGCGACAGCGGCCTGATGCAGGTCACCGCCAGCGACGCGGGCCAGCACAGCAGCTTCATCGTGCCGCCGTCGCGGGCGGTGTGGATTCCGGCCAACCTGCCGCACGCCGTTACCGTGCTGGAGCGCGCCCACCTGCGCACCGTGTATATGGACGTGTCGGCCACGCCACCCGGCTGGGTGGGCTGCCGCATGCTGGTCATCTCGCCGCTGCTGCGGGCGCTGATCCACGCGCTGGAAGACACCCAGCCCAGCCCCCGCGAAGACGCGCTGATGCTGCTGATCCTGGAAGAAATCGGCCTGGCCCACACCCACACCCTGCGTGTCGGCCTGCCGCACGACAAACGCCTGCGCGCCCTGTGCGAAGCCGTGCTGCGCAACCCCGCCCGGCAGGCCACGCTGGCCGCCTGGGCCGCCGACTTCGGGGCCAGCGAACGCACCGTGGCCCGGCTGTTCCGAGACCAGTTGGGCACCACGTATTTGCAGTGGCGGCAACAGGCGGTGCTGGCCCACGCCCTGCCCTTGCTGGCACGCGGCACCCCCGTAGGCCAGGTGGCGGTGGCCTGCGGCTACGCCAGCGACAGCGCATTTGCGGCCATGTTCAAAGCGGCGGTAGGGCAGTCACCCAGCCAGTTCCTGGGCAGCACGCAGAGTTAACGCAGCCCCGCCCCACGCACTTCCAACCGCACGCTGTCCAGCACCGCGCCCTGCGCATTGCGTATCTGCACCACGTGCCGCCCTGGCCAGGGGAGCCACTGGGCGCTGGGGCCTTGGGCGAAGGGTTTGCCGTCGATCCACCAGCGCAAGCCCGCACCGTCGGCCTGCAAATCGACCCGCTGACGGTTGGGGGGGATGTCGGGGTCCAGCGCGAAGATGGTGCCGGTGGCGGGGTGGGTGATGCGGGCGGGAGCATCTTTTAAGCTTTTTAGGCCGCTAGCGCTTATTCCACCTGCGCTAGCAGCTACGGAATGCATAGCAAACTGGTTTTGCTGCGTGCCCTGCACAAACCATTCTTCTCGCGCCGCCTCGGTGCCACCGAAGGCCACCGCCTGGCGTACCACGCCGGGCGGGGCGGTGGGGGTGCGGCTGGGCTGGCGGGCGTGTAGGAAGTGCATCACGGCGGCCCAGATGGGCGCGGCGCCTGTCGTGCCGCTCACGTCCCACATCGGCGCGCCGCTGGCGTTACCCACCCACACGCCCACCGTGTAGGCACTTGAGTAGCCGACAGCCCAGTTGTCGCGCATGTCTTTGCTGGTGCCGGTTTTCACCGCCGTCCAGAAGCGCGTGGCCAGAATGCTGTCGGGCCCGAAGGTGCGGGCGCGGGCCAGCGGGTCGGCCAGGATGTCGGTGACGATGAAGGCCGCACGCGGGTCTAGCGCGGGAAGGAACTGGGGTTTTGGGTTGACACTGAACGTGGTCGCACTGGCCCGCCCGCCGTTGCCCAGCGCCCGGTAGGCATTCGTCAAATTCAGCAGCGATACCTCGGCACTGCCCAGCGCCAGGCTGTAGCCGTAGTAGCCGCCGCCCTCCTTCAACGGCAGGCCCAGCGCCACCAGCTGGTCGTGGAACGCGTCGGGCGACACCATCACCAGCGTGCGCACTGCGGGTACGTTGAGCGACGCGCCCAGCGCCGTGCGGGCCGACACCCAGCCTTTGAACTGGTGGTCGTAGTTTTGTAGGATGTACAGGCCGCCTGCGGTGGGGATGTGGGTAGGGGTGTCTTCCAGCAGCGACGCGGCGGTGATGCGGCGCTCGGCGATCGCCTGGGCGTAGAGGAAGGGCTTGAGCGTAGAGCCGGGCTGGCGTAGCGCCGTCACCCCGTCCACCTCGGCCGCTGCACTCAGCGTGCCGCTGGAGCCCACCCAGGCCAGCACCTCGCCCGTGGCGTTGTCCAGCACCACCACGGCCCCGTCTTCCACATGCCGCCCCTGTAACTCGCGCAACTGCTGCTGCAAGGTCTGCACGGCAAAGCGCTGCAAGGGGGCGCGCAGGCTGGTAGTAATAGCGGTGGAGGTGGTTTGGCCTTTCGCCAGCAGCCTGGCCAGGTGCGGCGCGATGCCCTCGCTGCTGTCGAACGCCTTGCGTTGCACAGCGGCGATAGTGAACACGTCCAGCCCCGCGCAATCCGCATGTGGCTCCACCGCCTGCAACACGCCGCAGGCCCGCTGGGTCAGCTGCGCCAATTTGGCGTTCGGTGCGCGTACCAGTGCCACGGCGACAGCCGCCTCGCGTGCGTCCAGCCCGTGGGCGGCCTTGCCAAACAGGGTGCGGCTGAGTGCGTCTATGCCCACCAGCTCGCCGCGAAACGGCACCAGGTTCAGGTAGGCCTCCAGAATCTGGTCTTTGCGCCAACTGCCTTCCAACGCCTGGGCCGACACGGTCTGGCCGATCTTCTGCACCACGCTGCGCCCGCCCGCGCTGGGCTTCAGGTCCGCATCCAGCAGCCCGGCCAGTTGCATGGTGATGGTGGAAGCGCCCCGAGTTTTGCGGTTCCACAGATTGCCCCATGCCGCCGCCGACACCGCCTGCCAATCCACCCCGCAGTGCGCATAAAACCGCTTGTCCTCGCTGAGCACCAGCGCTGTGCGCAGGGCGGGCGATACGTCCGCCAAGGCCACCCACTGGCCGCGCCGCACTGTTGTCTCGGTGCGCAGGCGTTGCAGCAGTGAACCAAAGCGGTCTAGGACTTGGGTGTCGGAGGGATGGTAGTTGGATTTTATGGAGTCAAAAGTGGCTGTAGCGCAGGTAGCATCTGCGCAAGCAGCTATTAAAAATACAGCAATCCAATGCGAACGTGCTTGGTGGTTCACGGAGTGTCCTTTGCGCGGCAGAGCATGGACAGGCTGTAGCGCTTGGTGCAGCGTACCTGCTGCCCGCCTGCAATTTGAACTATCAAGGAATTCTTGACAGTTGCCACGGCCCGCAATTGCACATTGCTAAGGCCGTCGTCGGTGCGGTACAAGATACGTTCGTTCATGGGGTGACTTGTTTTCTTGAAGCAACTATTCAAGCCGGATAAGCAACCGTCATACCCGCGAAGGCGGGTATCCAGCAGGAGCCGTTGTGTCCATGACCACCCGACTGGATTCCCGCCTGCGCGGAAATGACGAACGGGCGGGCTTTACTACTTCTGGCTCCAATACGACTCTAGAGCACGTACTACCTGCACAGGCAGCTATTAAAAGTGCAGCAATCCTCACTTCGCCCCCACTACCCGCACCCGCGCATTCGGCCATTCACCAAACATCTCCGGCGCGTACATCGCCTCGACCCGGCTGGGCGGCAGCGCAAAGTCGCCCACGTTGTTCAGGCGGATGGTGTATTCCATCTTCACTACGCCTTTGGGCAGGTATTCGTAGTAGCTGCGGAAGGACTCGAAGCTGCGTTCCTCGAAGGCGGGCCAGCCGCTGCCGCTGCGCTTTTCGCCCTGGGTCGCAATCTCCGAATCTCGGCCCAGGCCGCTGCCGAGGATGGTCGCGCCGCCGGGGATGGGGTCGGTGATGGCGACCCAGGTCATGTCGGCGCTGGCGTTGACTTCCAACGTGACGCGCAGCACGTCGCCACGGGTGTACTGGCCCTTGACTGCCTGCTCCACCGGGGTAACGGTTTTCTTGATCTGGTAGCCGGCGTTGAACGGGGCTTTCAGGTCCATGGCGGCGACAGATTGCAAGGTCAGCCAGGGCTTGCCAGTGCCTTGCTGGCTTACTGTGAGAGAGGGGGTCAATGCATCCTTGCTCCACGGCAGGAACATGCGGTTGTTGCGCAGGTTGCCCGGCGCTGCGAGTGCGCCGAAGGCGGTGGTTTGGTGTGGGGTGTCGGCTGCGGGCACGCGGTCTACCTTGCTCCAGTCCACACTGGCCGTGGCTGCGCCCAGGGTGGCTTTGGTGACACCGGCCACGGGAGTGGCTTCAAACTGGGCGCTGAACTTCTCCATCGCCAGCCCGCCCCAGAGGTTGGCGGTGGTGGTGCTCCACGCACCGTGCTGCTGGCGGCTGATGAAGCCGTTGGCCAGGCGGCCCATGTCTTGTTTCCAAGTGGGGTCGGTCAGCACGGCCAGGATCAGGCGGGCGGTGTTGTCGTCGCCGTTGTGCATCAGCCACCACCAGTAGTCGCCCTGCTCGGTGCTGAAGACCATTTTGCTGCCCTGGAAGCTCAGGCGGGCGCGCAGGATTTGCTGGGCCTCGGCCATGCGCTCGTCGCGCTTGGGCACGTCGGTCACGCGCTTCAAGATGTTGAGCCAGTCGATCACGGCGTGGGTGGGCCATTGGTTGGGGGCGATGGTGATGCTGCCCAGCATGCGGGCCTGGGCCTTGCCGTAGCGCGACAAGGCTTCGATGGCAGCGAGTTTGCGCACGTCCAAATCTTTGCGCGGGCTCCAGAACTCGCGCTGGATGCGGCCTTCGACAAACGAGATCAGGCCGCGCTCCATCGGGGCACGCACCTCGTCGCTGAGGGCAAAGGCCGGGTTCAGGCCGCCCGCTTCGTCGGATGCGGCCAGCAGGTAGGCAGTCAGGGTGTCGCTGCCCCGGTTGGCCTCGCCATCGCGTGGCGGAAAGTAGCTGGCCAGGCCGTCGCTGTCGAGGTAGCTGGGGATCTGGGCGACCACGGTGTTCCACAGCTTGGCATCGCGCAGGCCGATGGCCGTACTGGTTTTTTGCTCCAGGCAGGCAAACGGGTAGTTGGCGAACCAGTCGCGTACTCCTGGTAGACCCTCCGCCAGCGTGGGTTGCAGGGCCAGGCGCAAACCCCCTCTTTCAGGCAGCGCATCGGCGGACGGCGCAACCGGCAGCGTGAACGTACCGTCCACCTGCACCAGGGTGGCCTGCTGCACCGTCAGCGGCACGGCGGGGATGATGCGTTGGCGGATCTTCAGGGCATCGCGGGCACCGGTGACGGTGTCTTTGGCCTCGATTTCCCACAGGATGGCCTCGGCGCGGGTTTGTGCGAGCTGCGCCGGGGCGGTCACGGTCCATGCGACCTCTTTGGCCTCTTCCGCTGGTATATCAACAGTTTGTTGCTCTAGATTCAATAGCGTTGCGCGCGGGGTCACCTCTACCTTCATGGCCTTTTGGGTGGTGTTGCGCAGGGTGATCTGGGCGCGGAACTGGTCGTCCTCGCGCACCAGGGGCGGCAGGCCGCTGATGATTTGCAGGTCTTGCGCGCTACGGATGCTGGTGGAGCCGGTGCCAAACAGGCCGGCGGAGGCATCGGCCACGGCGACGATTTTGAAGGTAGTGAGCGCATCGTTGAGCGGCACGGTGACGGTGGCCTGGCCGTTGGCATCCAGCGGTACTTTGGGGTTCCACAGCAGCAGGGTGTCCAGCAGCTCGCGGGTGCCGCTGTGGCCGCCACCGCCGCCTGCGGCTACGGCTTTGCGGCCATAGTGGCGGCGGCCGATGATTTCCATCTGCGCAGTCGACGTTTCCACGCCCCAGGCGCGGCGCTGCAACATCGCATCGAGCAGGTTCCAGCTGCTGTTGGGCATGAGCTCCAGCAGCGCCTGGTCTACCGCCGCCAGTGCGACTTCTGCGTGGGCGGCGGGTTGGCCGTTGGGCAGTTTGACGGTGATGGTCACTTTGGCTTGGCCGCGCACGGGGTAGCTGTCTTTGTCGGCCTTGACGCTCACGTCGAGCTGGTGGGCCTTCGTGCCCACGCGGATCTCGGCCACGCCCAGACGGAACGCGGGTTTACTCAGGTCTACCAGCGATGTGGGGGCCACGTATTCACGGCCCTCGTACCAGAAGCTGGTCCACCATTCGCGCGGGGCCTTGTAGCCCCAGGTGAAGAAGCTGTACCACGGCACCTCGCGCAGGCGGCCGCGCAGGGCCAGCACAGAAACAAACACGTTAGGGCCCCAGCCCTCCTCGATCTTGACGTGGACGGTGGGGTCTTGGCCATTGAGCTGCACCACCTGGGTGGTAATGATGCCCTCGCGCTCCACGGCCACCAGCGCCGTGGCAAAGCGGAACGGCATGCGCACCTGGAACTGGGCGGTTTCGCCGGGCTGGTAGCTCTTTTTCTCGGGCAACAGGTCCATGCGGTCGTGGTTCTCGCCGCCAAACCAGAGTTCGCCCTGCTTGGTCACATACACCGATGCGGCGGCCTGGATGCGGTTACCCGACGCATCTTTGGCGGTGACGACCAGCTCCACCTCGCCCGCCTCGTTCAAGGCGGCTTCACACAGCAGCAGGCCGCGTGCATCGCTCTTGCCGCTGCACACCACGCCCAGGTCTTTGGTGCTGGTTTTGTTGTCGTAGGTGTAGAAGCCACCGACCATGCGCTTGCGGCTGGTGGTGACGATGCGGGAGGTAGCGCGCACTTCCAGGGCCACGTCGGCCTGCGGTTTGCCGGTCAGGTCGAGTGCCAGCGCCTGGAATTTCATTTTTTGGCTGGTGGATACCCAGCCTTCGGTCTTGATGCCGGCGATGACGGCGGCGGGCCACAGGGTGTGGGTACTGCGGATGGTTTGCACCTCGCCGTTGGGGTCGGAATAGGTGGCCTCCAGCAGTAAATCCTGCGGCTGCGGGCTGGGTTTGAGGTCGTCAATGCTGGTTTTGCCAGCGCCGTTTTTGTTCAACGCAAGCGACAGTTTGTCGGCCACAACGCGGCTGTCCGCGCTGGCGGTGTTTTCTTCTTCATCCCCCTCCCCGGCTGCCTCGCGATTGCCACGCGGGGCGGCGAAGCTGAAGGCTTCATAGTCGCTGAAGCTCAAGTATTTACCCCGCACCAGCGCCGACACGCGCACCGGCAAGTTGGCCGCACCGCCGCCCGCCACGTAGTTGATCTGCACGTCTACCGGCACGGTTTTGGCGTGGACCAGTGGTTTTTTGTCTGTAGGGGTGACCCGGCCTTCCAGCACCGGCAGGCGGAATTCTTCGACGCGGAACTGGCCTGTGCTGAAGCTTTCTTCTCCCCTTTTCAGCTCCACCGTGTACACGCCCAGCTTGGCGGCGGGCGGGATGGACCACGTGCTCTCGGCGCTCTGGCCGCCCGTGGCAGTTTTGCGCCAGGCCAGCGGCTGCTGGTACTGCTGGCCACTGCCGATGTGGGTGATGACCAGGGTCTGGGGCTGCGCGTCGGCCAGGCCAAAGCCCTTGCGCATCTCGGTGCGCAGCAGGTGCTTCATGGAGACGGTTTCGCCCGCCCGCAGCAGCATGCGGTCAAAGACGGTGTGGGCCCGCTCATCGGGTGCGCTGCTGTGGTTGGTGGGCAGATTGAAGCGCCAGGGTTCGATGCCCCGGTTCCAGTCGCTCCAGGTGAAGGCCATGTCTTCTACCCCTGCTTGCGTGCTGCGGGCGCTGACGAAGTAGGCCTGGCGGTAGTTGTCCTCGCTATTGCAGGCGGGGGCTTCGGGGTCCAGGTCGGGCACGTAGGCGATGCCCTGCGCGTTGGTGGTGGCGTGGCCCAGGGCCTTGCCCCGGCAGTCGGATACCTGCACCTGCGCGTTGGCCACGGGCAGGCCCTTGTCCAGGCTGGTCACCCAGACCAGCGCGTTCTCGCGGCCCAGCTTGAAGTGCACGCCCAGATTCGTCACCAGGGCCGAGGTGCGGACGAACATGGTGCGTTTTCCGCCATGCCGCTCATCCAGCAGCGAGGTTCCCAGTTTTTGCGAGGCGATTTCCACCACGTGAAAGCCGGGGGTCAGCGGGATGCCCACCACCTCGAAGGGGCGCGGGTCGCCGCTGGCGGGCTGGGGCAAGTCCAGCGTTTTTACACCCGGCTGGCCTTGCAGCAGGGACAGCATGCGGCTTTGCACATACTGCTTGCCCTCATCGGGCAGCACCTTGGGCAGCGGACCTTTGGCGTGGGCGGCGGCCAGCTTGCGGCTGACGTTGTAGCCGTCGAACTGCTGCACTTTGGCGTACCAGGCAATGATGTCGGCATCGCTGCGGGCTTGCAGGGTGCTGACCTTGCCTGCATTCAGTGCTTTGATGTTCAGCTTGGCCTCGACATTGCGCAGCGTCACCGGCAGCAGCGCCACGCCGCCGGGTTCGGCAAAGCGCTCGACGATGCCAAACGGCGACGCGGCAAACTTGGCCAGCGGCGGCATGTCCCCGGTGGCCACCGTGAGCGGAAAGCTGTCGGCATTGCGCAGGCTGCGGCCCGATGCATCCTGAAAGTTTTTCGGCAGGTGCAGTTTGAATTGGGTTTTCTCGGCAAACGGGCTTTTGAACGAGATGCTGCTGAGCACCGCGTCACCGTCGCTGTCGGCCTCTTCAAACGTGGGTTCCAGCGTGTCTTTGTCAGACTTCAGGCGGATGCCCTCCAGCAGCTTGCGGGCCACCGGGGCGTTAAAGGCCAGCCGCATCGGGCGCATTGGCAGGCAGGCGCTTTGGGCATTCTCGCGCTCACAACTGAAGCTGGCCGCAAACGGTTCGCGCACCTGGTAGTCGAAGCGCTTTTCCACCGCATTCGGCACGCCGCTGGGGGTGGCCACGCCTTTGCCGTACACCAATTGCACCTTGGCCGAGGGGGTCAGGCGGCGGTTGCAGGCCAGGGTCAGGTAACGCAGCGGTGCAATAGCGGCGGCCTTTTCCAGCCCCTGGGCTTTGAGCATCTCGCTGCGGTCTGTGCCGCCCAGCAGCCGCACCGCCACGCGCTCGCCCAGCCCGTCCACCGTGCACCACATATTGGCCTGCACACTGGCCAGCGTGGCTGCGCCATTGAGCGTGAGGGTGAAGAACTGCTCTTCGTCGATGCGCTCGTCACCTGCATAGGGGCGGATGTTTTGCACAAACGGACCACCACTACTAAATTTATAGCTGCTTGCGCTTGTTTTATATGCGCTAGAGGCCGATTTAATGCCTAAAGCAGGTTGCAGCGTACACACGATGCCAGGGGGCAAATCGTTGGCAAATTCAAACGCCCATTCGCGGTCACTGGTCCAGCGGCCCATACCCTGAGCTGCCTGGCTGGCCTGCGCGTCGTTGCATTGCAAAGTGGCCGGAGCCGGTGCTTTGGGGTCACCGAAGTTGACGGCGCTGCTATCAAACTGCACCACCACCTGGCGGATACGGGCCACCTCGCCCTGGGGCGACACGCGGACGATCTGGGCCGCTTGCGCGACAGTCGTGGCGGCCATCAAGCAGCAGGCGATGAAGATATGTTGAAAACGCACGCACTCTCCCTTTTTGGAGCGGCAAGGGTAGCCGATGGGAAAGACGATTTCCCGCACGCCAATGCAAAAGGGCTGACACATGTCAGCCCTTTTGAGGATGGTTACGAGGGGAGAGCCCTCACCCCGCCCCTCTCCCGGAGGGAGAGGGAGGAATTCAGATCGCTGGGGCGCGCAGGCGGATGTGCAATTCGCGCAGTTGCTTCTCGTCCACGGTGCTCGGCGCTTGCGTCAGCAAGTCTTGCGCACGCTGGGTTTTGGGGAAGGCGATCACGTCGCGGATCGACTCGGCACCGGTCATCAGCGTGACCACACGGTCCAGGCCAAAGGCCAGGCCGCCGTGCGGAGGCGCGCCGTACTGCAACGCATCCAGCAAGAAGCCGAACTTGTCTTGGGCTTCTTCGGGGCTGATCTTGAGCGCGTCGAACACCTTCTGCTGCACGTCGGCGCGGTGGATACGGACCGAGCCGCCACCCATTTCCCAGCCGTTCAACACCATGTCGTAGCCCTTGGAGATGCATTTCTCAGGGGCGGTGACCATCCAGTCTTCGTGGCCGTCTTTGGGCGCGGTGAAGGGGTGGTGCGTGGCGGTGTAGCGCTGCGCGTCTTCGTCGAACTCGAACATCGGGAAGTCCACCACCCACAGCGGTTTCCAGCCTTTTTCGAACAGGCCGTTGGCCTTGCCGAATTCGCTGTGGCCGATTTTGAGACGCAGTGCGCCGATGGCATCGTTGACGATCTTGGTGGTGTCGGCACCAAAAAAGATCAGGTCACCGTCTTGCGCACCGGTGCGGGCCAGCACTTCGTTCAGGGCGGTGTCGTGGATGTTCTTTTTGATGGGGCTTTGCAGGCCCGGCCAGTCGCCCGTGCCACGGCCCGCAGCCGCGTCGTTGACCTTGATGTAGGCCAGGCCCTTGGCACCGTAGATTTTGACGAATTCGGTGTAGGCATCGATCTCGCGGCGGCTCAGGCCACCCACTTCCTTGGCGCCGCCGGGAATGCGCAGGCCCACAATGCGGCCATTCTTCATAGCAGCCGCACCCGAGAAGACCTTGAAGTCCACATCGGCCAGCACCTGGGTCAGCTCGGTGAATTCGAGCTTGATGCGCAGGTCGGGCTTGTCGGAGCCGAATCGGAAGGCCGCGTCTTGGAAGGTCATCACTGGGAACTCGCCCAGGTCCACGCCCAAGGTGTTCTTGAACACGGTCAGGATCATGCCCTGGAACATGTCGCGGATTTCCTGCTCGGTGAGGAACGAGGTTTCGATATCGATCTGGGTAAATTCAGGCTGGCGGTCGGCGCGCAGATCTTCGTCGCGGAAGCACTTGGTGATTTGGTAGTAGCGGTCGTAGCCGGCCACCATCAGTAGTTGCTTGAACAGCTGCGGGCTTTGCGGCAGCGCGAAGAACATGCCTTCGTGCACGCGGCTGGGCACCAGGTAGTCACGCGCGCCTTCGGGGGTGGACTTGCCGAGCATCGGGGTTTCGATGTCGATAAAACCGTGCGAATCCAGAAACTTGCGCACTTCCATCGACACGCGGTAGCGCAGCATCAGGTTGTTTTGCATGTACGGGCGGCGCAGGTCCAGCACGCGGTGCGTCAGGCGGGTGGTTTCCGACAGGTTTTCGTCGTCGATCTGGAACGGCGGCGTAACGGACGGGTTCAGCACCACCAGCTCATGGCACAGGATCTCGATCTTGCCGCTTTTCAGGTTCTCGTTGACCGTGCCTTCGGGGCGCGCACGCACCAGGCCTTTGATCTGCACGCAGAACTCGTTGCGCAGTGATTCGGACACGGCAAACATCTCGGCGCGATCCGGGTCGCAGACGATTTGCACATAGCCTTCGCGGTCGCGCAGATCGACAAAAATCACGCCACCGTGGTCACGGCGGCGGTTAACCCAGCCGCACAGGGTCACGGTTTGGCCCAGCAGGGCTTCGGTCACAAGACCGCAATAGGTGGTGCGCATTTGAGATTGCATGGCTAATCGTTTCTAGCGCCTCTTGGGGCGCATGGGTTACGGAGGGTGGTGCGCCGCAAAGAGCACACCACACAGGTGAAATTAATGGGGTTTTAGCGGGTGCGGGGGCACGCCATTGGGCACCACCACGCCCATCGAGACGATGTATTTCAGCGCCTCGTCCACGCTCATTTTCAGCTCGATGCAGTCGCTGGCCTTGAGCATGATGAAGTAGCCGCCGGTAGGGTTGGGGGTGGTCGGCACGTAGACGCTGAGGTAGTCGCCTTGCAGGTAATTGGCCGCATCGCCGCCGGGCACGCCGGTCACGAAGGCAATCGTCCAGGCCCCTTCACGCGGCCACTGGATCAGCACGGCCTTGCGAAAGGCGTTGCCACTTTCCGAAAACAGCGTGTCGGACACTTGTTTCACGCCCGAATAAATCGAGCGCACGATCGGAATGCGGTGCAGCAGGTTGTCCCACCAGCCGACCAGCTTTTTGCCCACAAAGTTGCTGGCCACGGCCCCCACCAACAGCAGCGAGCCCAGCGCCAGCAGCACGCCAAAGCCGGGGATGTGGAAGCCCAAAAGTTTGTCGGGCTGCCAGCTGTCGGGCAGTATCAACAGGGTTTGGTCCAGAAAATTCAACACCCACTGCAACACCAGCAAGGTGATCGTCAGCGGCACGATGACCAACAGGCCCGACAGCAGCCATTTGCGGATAGAAGCCATCATGGATGTCAGGCCGCCGGGGTGCTGGGGGTGGCGGGTGCCGGGGCCGCTGCAGGTGCGGGGGCGGCCGCTGGGGCTGCTGCCGCAGGTGCGTCAGCGGCGGCTGTAGGAGCGGCCTTGCTGTCGTCCGCTTTGGGTGCGGACGCATTGGCTGCACCATTGCCATTGCGGAAGTCCGTCACATACCAGCCCGAGCCCTTGAGCTGGAATCCGGCTGCGGTGACTTGCTTTTGCAATGCCGCCGCATGGCAACTAGGGCAATCCGTCAGCACGGCATCCGACATTTTTTGCAGCACGTCGAACGCGTGCCCGCAGGACTCGCATTTGTAAGCGTAAATTGGCATGGCTAGAAAGGCTCTGGTGAAGTCGCAAAGCCTTTGATTATAGTTTGCGTGGGTGAAATCCTGGCTTGCGCTAAAAGAGGAATGGGGATAGGAACAGCAGGCGCATTGCCAGCAGGCCCAGGCCAAAACCGATGGCCCCGTAGACCAAGCCGTGCAGCAGCCGGTTGGTGCGTTTGTGCTCGGCCAGTAGCTCTTGGATCAGCTTGCGCTGGTCACCGCCCCGGTCGGCAGCACCTTGCTTCAAAAAGTCCACCAGCAGGCGCGGCAGCTCGGGCAGCAGCTTGGCGTAGCGCGGGGCTTCGTTTTTCAGCTGTTCGATGAAGGCTTTGGGGCCGATCTGCTCCAGCATCCACTTCTCCAGGAAGGGCTTGGCGGTGTTCCACAGGTCCAGCTCGGGATCGAGGTCGCGGCCCAGGCCTTCGATGTTGAGCAGGGTTTTCTGCAACAACACCAGTTGCGGCTGGATTTCGACCTGGAAGCGGCGCGAGGTCTGGAACAGGCGCATCAGCACCATGCCCAGCGAGATTTCTTTCAAGGGCCGGTCAAAGTACGGCTCGCACACGGCGCGGATAGCGGCCTCCAGCTCGTCCACCCGGGTGCTGGCAGGCACCCAGCCGGATTCGATGTGCAGCTCGGCCACGCGCTTGTAGTCGCGGCGAAAGAAGGCGGTGAAGTTTTGCGCCAGGTACTCTTTGTCGTACTCGGTCAGCGTACCGACGATGCCGAAGTCCAGCGAGATGTAGCGGCCAAAGGTGGCCGGAGCTACCGACACCTGGATGTTGCCGGGGTGCATGTCGGCGTGGAAAAAGCCGTCGCGGAACACCTGGGTGAAGAAAATCGTCACGCCGTCGCGGGCCAGCTTTTTGAAATCGACCCCTGCCGCGCGCAGCCGCTCGGTGTGGCTGATGGGGATGCCCACCATGCGCTCCATGACGATGGCCTCGGTGGCGCACAGGTCCCAGAACATTTCGGGGATCAGCACCAGGTCCAGGCCCTCCATGTTGCGGCGTAGCTGGGCCGCGCTGGAGGCTTCGCGCACCAGGTCCAGCTCGTCGTGCAGGTATTTATCGAACTCGGCCACCACTTCCAGCGGTTTCAGGCGCTTGCCGTCGTCTGAAAAGCCACTCACCCAGCCCGCCATCGTACGCATCAGGCCCAGGTCTTTTTCAATCGCGGGCAGCATGTTCGGGCGCAACACCTTCACCGCCACGTCGCGCAATTGGCCGTTACGGTCTTTCAGTACCGCAAAGTGCACCTGGGCGATGGACGCGCTGGCCACCGGCTCCAGGTCAAAGCTTTCAAAAATGCTGCCGATGGGCTTGCGAAACGCCCGCTCGATGGTGGCCACCGCGATGGACGAAGCAAATGGCGGCACCCGGTCTTGCAGGCGGGCCAGCTCGTCCGAGATATCGGGCGGCAGCAGGTCACGGCGGGTGGACAGCACTTGGCCAAACTTGACGAAGATGGGGCCCAGCCGCTCCAGCGCCTCGCGCAGGCGCACGCCGCGCGGTGCATCCAGATTGCGGCCCACTGCCAGCACGCGGGCCAGCACCAACAGCCAGGGTTTCTTGAAACTGGTCAGAACCAACTCGTCCAGACCGTAGCGCAGCACGATCCAGACGATGTATGCCCCCCGAAAAATCCGGCTCATGCAGGTGCCTTGTCGGCACCGGGGCGCTTGGCAATGAACTGGCGCAAGGTGCTGGCAGCGCTGCGCACCAGATTGCCCACGGTATGGGCCGTGGTGTCGCCCACCACGCGCGACAGGTCTTCTTCCAGATCCCAGCGCACATGGTCCACCAACCAGTTGACCTCGGCCGCCAGTTGCACGTCGCCTTCGATGCGCACGCCGGGCTTGCCTGCGCTCAGGGCCTGCTGGGCCAGGGCGAAGGGTGAGGTCTCAGAAATGGTGAGCGTCAAATCGGCACGCATGCCGGGCGCGGCGCGGTCCAGCAAGCCCGCCGGGGTAGCCACCAGGGCCATGTGGAAACTGCGCCACTGCATCAGCACCACGCGGCCCTTTTGCCGGGTTAGGCGGGCGGTGGCTTCGGGCTCTTGCTGCAACACATGGTTGAGCAGCAAGACGATGCGGTTTTGCACCTCATCGACCACCCAGGGGGGCGGTTGCAGCGTGGCGCTGGCGCGGGTGAAGAGGTTTTCGAGCAAAGAAAAAGGGGACTGTGTTGCCATAAATGCTTGTGGCACACCCCCAGGCTGCAGAGCTTCGCTTCTTTCGCCACCCCCCTTGCAGGGGGCAACACCAGCAGCCCGGCAAAGCCGGTTCTGCGGTGTTCACGGGTGGGCTTAGCTGCGCTCGCCTTGGGCTGCCGTTTGTTTCCGTTGTAGGGGATGGGTAGGGTTTGGCTTACTGTAAAGCCTGCACGCCCGCCACCAGCCAGCCGCTGGCGCCGCTCTTGGGTTTGGTCATGTTCCAGACTTCGCGGAACGGGCTGGGGCCGGCCGAAGGCTCTTCGCGGATCATGCCGGAGAACTCGACGCTGGCCATGTAGTCATTGCCCAAGTCTTCGATGCCCAGCAGCTTGGCATCCAGCATCACCACGTCGGTTTTGTTGGTGTTGCCACCGGTGTGGCTTTCGCGCTCGGTCAGTTGGGACTGGATTTCGCCCAGCATGGTGTCGGTCATCATGGCGCGCAGGGACGCGATGTCGGACCGGTCCCAGGCCGATTGCAGGGTGACGAAGTTGTTTTTGGCGGCGTTCAGGAACCCATCGGCATCAAAGCCGTCAGGTATGCCCCAGCCTTGCGGGCCGGACAGGGCCGAGCCGATCACCGAGCCGGAACCTGCGGTATCCAGCGGCGCCAGGTGGCTGCTGCGTTCAAAAGGCCGGGCCGACGCGTCGTTGCCCACGTTTTCCATGCGGTATGCCGGTGCCGCAGTGGCCACCGCCGGGCCCGCGCCCTGGAAGGCAAACGGGCTGCTGTGGCTGGCGGATGCGCTAGCATTTTTGCGCGAACGCATAAACCAGCCAAGCAGCACCATGCCCACCAGCACCACCAAGGCAATCAGCATGAATTGCCCCATGGCCGCACCCAAGCCCAGAGAACTGGCCAGCCAGGCCAAGCCCAGGCCAGCGGCCAAGCCACCTAACATGGCTCCCCACGGGCGCTTGGGGGCCACTGCCGGAGCCGCAGCAGCCGGTTTGGCCGCAGTGGCGTTGGTGGCGTTTTGTGCTGGGGCTGCGGGTGCTGCCTGGCGCTGTGTGACGTTACTGGACTGCTGCCCAACCGACTTGCCGCCGCCCATGCGGCGAGCAGCTTCGGCATCAAAACCCGCGCCAATGGCCAGGGTAGCGGCCAGAACTAATGTCCAAATTTTCATGGTATCTCCGTGGTTTTATAAGAATTAGACGCGCAATCCATCAACACTTGATCCCCATGTGCAAGGCCACCATGCCTCCGGTAAGGTTGTGGTAGTCCACATGGCCAAAACCTGCGGCCTGCATCATGGTCTTCAATTCTTTCTGGCCTGGATGCATGCGGATGGATTCGGCCAGATACCGGTAGCTGGCATCGTCGCCCGCCACCAGCTTGCCCAGCTGGGGCAGTACCTTGAACGAATACCAGTCGTAGGCCTTTTCCAGCGGCTGGGCCACTTTGGAAAACTCCAGCACCAGCAGCTTGCCGCCGGGCTTGAGCACGCGGCACATCTCGGCCAGGGCCACGTCTTTGTGGGTCATGTTGCGCAGACCAAAGGCCACGCTGACACGGTCGAAGCTGGCATCGGGGAACGGCAGCTTTTCGGCATCGCAGACCATCGTGGGCAGGTTGATCCCCGCGTCGATCAGGCGGTCGCGTCCGGTGCGCAGCATGGCCTCGTTGATGTCGGTATGCACCACGCGGCCGGTAGCACCGACCTTTTTGGCAAATGCCATCGCCAAGTCGCCGGTGCCACCCGCGATGTCCAGCACCTGGTGGCCTTCGCGCAGGTCGGCCACCTGCACGGTGTAGGCCTTCCAGACGCGGTGCAACCCGGCCGACATCAGGTCGTTCATCAGGTCGTATTTGGAAGCCACGGAATCGAAAACGCCGCGCACGTGGCGGGCCTTGTCGCTCTCGTCAACCGACTGGAAACCGAAATGGGTAGTGCTCATGTTTTTATCGTAAGTCAGAAGCCGGGCGCGGGGTAGCAACAACCTTGCACCAGAACGGGGAATTTAAAGAAAACAGGCCGCTAGCGCATATAGTACCTGCACAAGCAGCTACACATTCAATAGCAACCAGCTTTCAATGGCTGCTACAGCCCTTATCGGTTTTAGCCGCTTTGCCCGGCATGGGGGCATCGCGATCAGCTCCGGCTGCGGCCAGACGGGCGGTGTAATCGGCCCACAGCTTGTCCTGCTCGGAACCCAAAAAGTACAGGTAGTCCCAGGTGAAGATGCCGGTGCTGTGGCCGTCAGAGAACGTGGGCTGCACGCCGTAGTTGCCCACCGGTTCCAGCCCGACCAGAGTGACTTCGCGCATCCCTGTTTGCAGGGTTTCCTGGCCCGGGCCGTGGCCTTGCACCTCGGCCGACGGCGAGTACACGCGCATCAGCTCGAACGGGATGCGGAACGTGGCCCCGTCGGAAAACGTGACTTCCAGCACCCTGGATTGGCCGTGGACGGTGATGTCTTGGGGTGTCGGCGACCCTGCCTTCAAGCCGGCCATCAGACAAGCACCCGCTCAATACCGCCGTGGTTGGCTTGCGCCACGTAGGTCGGCAGCCAATCCTTGCCGAGAATCTGGTTGGCCATTTCGACCACGATGTAGTCGGCCTCCAGCAGGCCGTTTTGCAGGTCGTTGCCGTAGCGGCTCAGGCCTTGCAGGCAGCTGGGGCAGCTGGTGAGGATTTTCAGGTTGTCCTTTTCGCCCAGGTTGCCCAGGGCCCGCAGCTTGGTTTCGTCGTTGCGCAGCTCTTCTTCCTTGCGGAAGCGGATTTGCGTAGAGATGTCGGGCCGGGTCACGCCCAGGGTGCCGGACTCGCCGCAGCAGCGTTTGGATTCCAGCACCTGGTCGCCCAGCAGTGCCTTCACCGTCTTCATCGGCTCTTGCAGCTTCATGGGGGTGTGGCAGGGGTCGTGGTACAGATACGCGCCGTTGTTGTTCAGCGTGATGCCTTTTTCCAGCAGGTATTCGTGGATGTCGATGATGCGGCAGCCGGGGAATATCTTGTCGAACTCGTAGCCTTGCAGCTGGTCATAGCAGGTGCCGCAGCTCACCACCACGGTCTTGATGTCCAGGTAGTTCAGCGTATTGGCCACGCGGTGGAACAGCACCCGGTTGTCGGTGATGATTTTGTTGGCCTTGTCGAACTGGCCGCTGCCCTTTTGCGGGTAGCCGCAGCACAGGTAGCCGGGTGGCAGCACGGTTTGCACGCCCGCATGCCACAGCATGGCCTGGGTGGCCAGGCCGACCTGGCTGAACAGGCGCTCGGAGCCGCAGCCGGGGAAGTAAAACACCGCCTCGGATTCGCTGGTGGTGGCCACCGGGTTGCGGATGATGGGCACGTAGTCGCTGTCTTCGATGTCCAGCAGGGCGCGGGCGGTCTTTTTGGGCAGGTTGCCCGGCATCTTTTTGTTGATGAAGTGGATCACCTGCTCTTTGATGGGCGCGGCACCCACCGTGGCACGCGGCGCGGCGGTTTGCTTCTTGGCGAAGCTGCGCAGTACATCGTTTGCCAAGCGCTGGACCTTGAAGCCCACACCCACCATCGCGGCCCGTGCCAGCTTGATGGTTTCGGGATTCGTGGCGTTCAGGAACAGCATGGCCGCCGCATTGCCGGGGCGGAAGGTCTTCTTGCCCATTTTGCGCAGCAGGTTGCGCATGTTCATCGTCACGTCGCCAAAGTCGATCTTCACCGGGCAGGGGCTCAGGCATTTGTGGCACACCGTGCAGTGGTCGGCCACGTCTTCAAACTGCTCCCAGTGCTTGATGCTCACGCCGCGCCGGGTTTGCTCTTCGTACAAGAAGGCTTCCACCAGCAAGGACGTGGCCAGAATCTTGTTGCGCGGGCTGTACAGCAGGTTGGCGCGCGGCACGTGGGTGGCGCACACCGGTTTGCATTTGCCGCAGCGCAGGCAGTCCTTCATGCTGTCGGCAATCGCGCCAATGTCGCTCTGCTGCATGATCAGCGACTCGTGGCCCATCAGCCCGAAGCTGGGGGTGTAGGCATTGGTCAAATCGGCCTCAAGCGCAGTACCATCCTGCGCATGCAGCTGCGAATTCCGTAGCAGCTTGCCTTTGTTGAAGCGGCCTTCGGGGTCGATGCGCTGCTTGTAGTCGGTGAACGGCTGCATCTCGGCATCGCTCAGAAACTCCAGCTTGGTGATGCCGATGCCATGCTCGCCCGAGATCACGCCGTCCAGGGCTCTGGCCAGCGCCATGATGCGTTTGACGGCACCGTGGGCGGTTTGCAGCATCGCGTAGTTGTCGCTGTTGACCGGCAGATTGGTGTGCACATTGCCGTCGCCGGCATGCATGTGCAGGGCCACCCAAACCCGGCCCTTCAAGACCTTTTTATGGATGGCAGTGCATTCATCCAGAATGCCCTTGAAGGCCGCGCCGGTGAAGATGTTTTGCAGCTGGGCGCGGATTTGCGTCTTCCAGCTGGCGCGCAGCGTGTGGTCTTGCAGCTGCGGGAACAGGGTTTCCACCCCGTCCAGCCAGCCCTGCCACAGGGCGCGCACCTCGGCCACCAGGCTCTGGGCCTGCACCACGCGCTCTTCCAGCAGCTCGGGGGATGGCACATCGCCGTCTTCGTCGCCTTTGCCCAGCGGCAGGTTGCCGTTGCTGAAGAAGTCTTGCAGCGCGTCGCACAGCTCCAGTTTGTTCTTCAGGCTGAGCTCGATGTTGATGCGCTCGATGCCGTCGGTGTACTCGGCCATGCGCGGCAGCGGGATCACCACGTCTTCGTTGATCTTGAAGGCGTTGGTGTGGCGGCTGATGGCAGCGGTTTTCTTACGGTCCAGCCAGAACTTTTTACGCGCCTCGGGGCTGATGGCGATGAAGCCTTCGCCGCTGCGCGAATTGGCAATGCGCACCACTTCCGAGGTGGCGCGGGCCACGTCGTCGGCGTTGTCGCCCGCGATATCGCCAAACAAGGCCATCTTGGGCAGGCCGCCGCGCTTGGATTTGGTGGTGTAGCCCACGGCCTTCAGGTAGCGGTCGTCCAGATGCTCCAGCCCGGCCAGCAGCACGCCAGTGCGCTTTTGCTCGGCGAACATGAAGTCTTTGATCTCGACGATGCTGGGCACGGCGTTTTTGGCATCGCCAAAGAACTCTAGGCACACGGTGCGGGTGTGCGCGGGCATGCGGTGCACCACCCAGCGGCCGCTGGTAATCAGGCCGTCGCAGCCCTCTTTCTGGATACCGGGCAGGCCGCTCAAGAACTTGTCGGTTACGTCCTTGCCCAGACCTTCTTTGCGGAAGGTCTTGCCGGGGATGTCCAGGCGCTCGGTGCGGATCTTGGTTTTGCCGTCGGCCTCAAAATACTGTAGCTCGAAGCTGGCCACCTCCACGTCGTGGATCTTGCCCAGGTTGTGGTTCAGCCGGGTGACTTCCAGCCACTGGGCATCGGGCGTGACCATGCGCCACGAGGCCAGGTTGTCCAGCGCCGTGCCCCAGAGCACGGCCTTCTTGCCACCGGCATTCATGGCGATGTTGCCGCCGATGCACGAAGCCTCGGCAGAGGTGGGATCAACCGCAAACACGTAGCCACCGCGCTCGGCCGCATCGGCCACGCGCTGGGTCACCACACCGGCTTCGCTGAAGATGGTGGCCACAGGATGCTCCACGCCGGGCAGCATGCGCATCTCCACCTCGGTCATGGCCTCTAATTTTTCGGTGTTGATGACCGCGCTGTTCCAGGTCAGCGGGATCGCGCCGCCGGTGTAGCCGGTGCCGCCGCCACGCGGGATGATGGTCAGGCCGAGCTCGATGCAGCCCCTGACCAGCCCGGCCATCTCGGCCTCGGTGTCGGGGGTGAGCACCACAAACGGGTATTCGACGCGCCAGTCGGTGGCATCGGTGACGTGGCTGACGCGGCTCAGGCCGTCGAACTTGATGTTGTCCTTGGCCGTGAGCTTGCCCAGCACACGCGCGGTTTTGCGGCGCAGGTCGGCCACCTGGACGAAGGTTTTGCCAAACTGGTCCACCGCCGCCGTGGCCGCCACCAGCAGTTCACCCACCAGGGCATCGCGCTCGCTGCCCGCATCGGGGTTGCGGCGCTTGCCCACCTCGTCGAGGCGGTGGTGCAGGGCATCCACCAGTTGCTTGCGGCGCTTGGGGTTGTCCAGCAGGTCGTCTTGCAGGTAGGGGTTGCGCTGCACCACCCAGATATCGCCCAGCACTTCGTACAGCATGCGGGCAGATCGGCCGGTGCGGCGCTCCTGGCGCAGGCCGTTCAGGACATCCCAGGCGCGTGTGCCTAGCAGGCGGATGACGATTTCGCGGTCGGAAAACGAGGTGTAGTTGTACGGAATTTCGCGCAGGCGAACGGCTTCAGGGGCCTGCGCCAGCAGGGTGGACAACGCGGTGGGAGCATTCATGGGGGGAAATAACCTGGGGTGGGCAGCAGTGCCCATGGGCCTGGGATGACAGTCGGGGTGCGATTTTAGGGCAGCAGACTTTTACCCCGCCGACGGCGGGTTGTCAGGAAGCGACGGCGAAATCAGAACAGCACGCGGCTGCGGATGGTTCCAGGTACATCCGCCAGCTTTTCCAGGGCCAAATCGCTGGAAGCCGCGTCGATGTCGATCACCACATAGCCAATCTTCTCGTTGGTCTGCAAAAACTGCGCGGCGATGTTGATGTGGTTGTCGCTGAACACCTGGTTCACGGCCGACAGCACGCCCGGCACGTTGTGGTGGATGTGCAGCAGGCGGTGTTTGCCGGAATGGCTGCTGAGGGCCACCTCGGGGAAGTTGACCGACGAGGTGGAGGTGCCGTTGTCGCTGTACTTGACCAGTTTCTCCGCCACTTCCAGACCGATATTGGCCTGCGCCTCGATGGTGGAGCCACCCACGTGCGGGGTCAGGATCACGTTGTCCAGCCCGCGCAGGGGCGACTGGAACTCGTCCTTGTTGCTGCGCGGCTCCTCGGGGAACACGTCAATGGCGGCACCCAGCAGCTTTTTGGCTTGCAGGGCGGCGGCCAGCGCAGCGATATCCACCACCGTGCCGCGTGCGGCGTTGATCAAAATGCCGCCTTGCTTCATGGCGGCAATCTCGGCCGCGCCAATCATCCACTGGGTGGCGGCGGTTTCGGGCACATGCAAGGTGACGATGTCGCTCATACCCAGCAAGGTATGCAAGTCGCCCACTTGGCGTGCATTGCCCAACGGCAGCTTGGTCACCACGTCATAAAAGCAGACCTGCATTCCCAGCGCCTCGGCCAGCACCGACAACTGGGTGCCGATGGAGCCGTAGCCCACGATGCCCAGGGTTTTGCCGCGAATTTCAAACGAATTCTCGGCCGACTTGAGCCAGCCGCCCCGGTGCGCCACCGCGCTTTTCTCGGGGATGCCGCGCAGCAACAAAATCGCCTCGGCCAGCACCAGCTCGGCCACCGAGCGGGTGTTGGAAAACGGCGCGTTGAACACGGCAATGCCGCGCTCGCGGGCCGCCTCCAGGTCCACCTGGTTGGTGCCAATACAAAAGCAGCCCACGGCCACCAGCTTGTTGGCATGGGCAAATACCTCTTTGGTGAGCTGGGTGCGCGAGCGGATGCCGATGAAATGCGCGTCGGCGATTTTCTCCATCAACTGCGCTTCGGGCAAAGCACCGGGCAAGCTCTCGATCTGGCTGTAGCCCGCGTTGCGCAGCACCTCCAGCGCCGAAGGATGTACACCCTCTAATAAGAGAAACTTGATCTTGCTTTTGTCCAGAGAAGTCTTGCGCATGCGGTGCCCGGCATCAGGTAGAGAGAGAGAGAGGGGGAATGATCCTAGCATGCTGCAATGCAACAAATACAGGCAAACCCCCTACGGCATTGCCCGTAGCAGGGGTTTACAAGGCCCACACCGCGCAACACGGCACGGCACCAACCTTAGGCCAGCCGGAACGCCGCCACCGCCTGCACCAACTGCTGGGCCTGCTGCATCAGGCTCTCTGGGGTGAGCGCCATTCCCTGCAACTCGGTCAGGGCTTTTTGAAAGTAGCGGAGTGCTCTTGCAGGTCTTTATCCGACTCCAAAATTTGGACCAGGCTGTTCTCCATCGCCCCCAACAGCGCCAGTTGCGCATCGCCGCGCACGGCGTCATGCACCATGTCGGCCTCTTGGCTGGTCTGTAGCGACACGCTGCCGACCTCGGGCTTTTTTGCCAGCAGTGCTGCGGCGATGGCCGATCCGTGCTGCCGGGTTCACCCGGCGCAGGAACCGGTGCCGTTGGCGATTGCCGGGGCTCCCGCCGGCGAGGTGTTCAAATCTAGCTACAGCCCTCGTGGGATTTGCGCAAGCAGTTATCAAATCAGGAGTATTTGGCCCACCCAATGGTTGGCTCTGCACGCGGCGAATCTGGATATAAACCCAGTATCATGAGGCACCCGCCCAAGCTGGCACTCCCCCATGCCCGCCACTGCACGCCCAACGCACTCGCATTCACACGCGGGCGGGCCACAGTGGGTGCAAAGCCCAAACTCTACAACCCGCGCCACCCCGAGCGGACTCTGCTGTACCAAACCATTGCCGAGCACTTCGAGACCAGGTTTGAGTTGGCTAGTGCAGGTCAGTTCGACGGCCAGGGCGACCACCACACCCCAAAGCCTTATGTTCGCCAGGCCTTTCGCAAATACCTGGAGTGCGGCATCTTTGCGCAAGGCTTTGCCCGGGCGCTGGTGTGACGATTGCGGGCACGACTACTTCGTTGCCTATTCCTGCAAAGGCCGAGGTGTCCGCCCCTCGTGCAACACCCGGCGCATGGTGGAGACGGCGGCGCACCTCTGCGATCATTTTTCCCCCCGCCTGCCGGTGCGCCAGTGGATGCTGTCGGTCCCGAAGCGACTGCGCTACTTTATGCAGCGTGACGGGGCAGTACTGAACATGGTGCTGCGTATTTTTCTGCGGATCATTGCGCAAAGCCTACCTGCCAACTGCCCCGGTGCGGCAAGTGCGGACAAGGCGGCCCTGCATATTGGCTCAGGGGGCGCCATCGCACGCTCAACATCAAGACCACTGACTGGCTGATTTCGAAGTGCAAGTTCTATCTCAAATGGTGGTTCGATTAAGTCCGCAAGTGCACTGAGAGCCTCCGGGACCTACGGGTACGGAGGGCCTTAAATCAACACAATTGGTATAAAGTGACTGATTGGCCCAAAATAAATACCACACAGTTCAAAACTGTACTATTTGGTATATATTTATTCCACGTCAGTATTTTCTGACGTGAATTATCGAATTCACACCGATTGGAGATCCCGATGAAAAAGCTGTTGATTGCTTCCGTGTTGGCACTGAGCGTAGCTGTTTCTGCACAAGCCAAAGACATCGTTGACACTGCCGTAGGCGCAGGCAACTTCAAGACTTTGGCCACAGCGCTTGGTGCCGCCGGTCTGGTAGACACCCTAAAGGGAAAAGGCCCATTCACCGTTTTTGCACCTACTGATGAAGCATTCGCCAAAGTGCCCAAAGCTGACCTCGAAGCCCTGCTCAAGGACAAAGCCAAGCTGACTGCCGTGCTGACCTACCACGTGGTACCCGGCAAAGTAATGGCAGCAGATGTGAAAGCCGGCAAGGTCAAGACCGTACAAGGCAGCGAAATCACCATCAGCACCATGGGTGGCGTGAAGGTAGATGCGGCCAACGTGATCAAGACCGACATCGTGGCCGACAATGGCGTGATCCACGTGATCGACACCGTCATCATGCCCAAGTAAGCCCTTCGCAGGCACCCGCAAAAAAGCCCCGGCAGTTTCAGCTGCCGGGGCTTTTTTCATGTGCGCCCAGCATGGGCGCACTCTTGCTGCTGCGCAAGCTGTACGCGGGGCTCAAGCTGCAGATCAACGAAGCCAAAAGCGCCGTGGCAAACGCCTTCGGGCGCAAGCTCCTGGGCTAAGCGCTGTGGGTGGCCAAGGGCACGGAGGTCAAGTGTGCAGTCGCCCACAAGGTGCTGGACAACTTCAAGGCCCGCCCGCATCCGGCAGCTCAGGCGGGCGCAGCATGGAGCTAGTGATAGACAAACTGAAACCCTACCTGCAGGGCTGGAAGACGTACTTTGGAATGGCGCAAACGCCCAGAGTCTGGCGCGAGCTGGACGAATGGCTGCCCCCTATGCCGACTCCTCTCCGGCGATGGCTTCACGGAGGTGTGCGACCTAGTTGCCCCCAATTTCGAGTTCCACCGCCGGCTTGGCGTCTGCCGTCGGACCACCCGTCTTCACAGCGCCCAGAAAGAGGCGCTATGCAGCCCGCTTTTTGCCGGCCAGATACTCCTTCACCGCCACCGTGCGCAGCGAAGCGGCGGCAATGCGCGTGCCCTCCAGCGCGATGCCATCACACAGCGGGTGGTAGGCCGGGGACAGATAGCTTTCGATGTTGTGCGTCAGCGCGTCGATGCCGGTGGCGGCGGTGATGGCCGAGGGCAGGCCCAGCGTCAGCTCGGGGTCGGAAAATACCACCTTGGCCAGGATTTTGGGGCTGAAAATCACCCGTTTAAGGTGGCTGTCGACCTCACTGACGACGCTGGAGCGGCCCACTTCCGAGCCGGTGCCCGAGGTGGTGGGCAGGGCCAAAAAATAGGGCAGGCGCTAGTCAATTGGCCGGACGTTCGGGTGGTCCCAGGCGTATTCCAGGATATCGCCCGGGTTCAGCACCGGGATGCCACAGCGGGTTTTCGGTGAATGCGGGTGTGTGCATCGAAGCACACGACCGCGCCGCGCTGGAGCAGCTGTTGCGCTACTGTTCCCGTCCACCCTTTGCCATGGATCGGCTGCGCAAAAAGGGAGCTGCCCTGGTGTACCTCTGTGCCAAACAGCACAGCGAGCCTACGGGTGACAAACGTGGTGCCAAGGTGGACGAGCTACACCTCACCCCGCTGGAGCTGATAGCTCGCATTGCCGCCCTGGTGCCACCACCGCGTACGCACCGCCACCGCTACTTTGGGGTGCTGGCACCGAACTCGCCACTCAGGGCAGCGGTGACGGCCATGGCGGCACCAGAGCAACCGACTTCGGCACAGGCGGTGCCAGCCGCCATGGCTGAGGCCGTGTCTGGTGTTGCATCACCGGGAAATGCAGTTGCACCCGCGCCTGAACCTGCGCCACCCAAGCGCGCAGCGCACCATCTGTGGGCGGTGTTGATTGCGCGTATCTACGAGGTGTTCCCGCTGCTGTGCCCAATCTGTGGTGGCCAGATGCGCACCATCGCCTTCATCACACACAGTGCCGACATCCGGCACATCTTGAACCACATTGGCGTGCCATCCGAGCCCCCACACATCACACCAGCACGCGGGCCGCCGTTTTGGGAGGGCTGTGATACGCAGGTGGGTGAGGAGCCACAAATCGAGCCGGATTGGGATTTGGCGGCACAGTCATCACCAGACTAGGAGGTCGATCAGCGCGTCAATTGGTGACTGAGAGAGACGGCGATGCAGATGTGCTGCGGAGGAAGGCTGCGTGCGCGGCAGGCCCACGCCGACTTGCGGTCGGTGCTCTCGCTATTGGGCGGCTGCGACCGCTCAAACTGCACATTTCAACGGCGTCAGAATGCAAAAAACCCATGCCATACTTGGCTTAAGGCAACGCTGAACAAGGCCGTTCAAAACGCGTTGTCGAGGTGCTGAAACCCAGAAACCACCGAATCCGGCCAAAACGCCCCGTTCTCTAACCCCGTTGGGCACGGTTTAC
>NZ_JBWMAU010000013.1:0-134751 GCF_056521445.1 Rhodoferax sp. LB1P47
CTGACAGTCCCAGTGCTTGGCAAAATAACGCTTCTTGCATTTGTGTTTCTCCTTTGGGATTGGATGTCAACACAATTTTCTAGCCCGTGGTGCGCCACCCGAAACGGAAGAGAGCCAAAAATAATGCCGCCAGCGCACATTTCACCTGCGCTGATAGCTATCAAAACCATAGTAACCACCGCATGGCCCAAACCCCCTCTCCACAAGCCTCCCAGCATGCCCCGCAAGCATGTAGGTGTGGCCATTTTGGGTTAACCAGCCATCCGCAGCCTACGCGCCGCATCTTCCGCCTTCGCATCGTCAATTTCACGCATCACGCTGCCCATGTCCACCGCGCCGTGCTGCGGCTGGTAGTGGCCGGTGAGCACTACGTCGGTAGACAGCAGGCCGCGCACGTACAGCTCCCACATCTCGGGGCCGTAATGGGTTTGCAGCAGCTCGGGGGCGAACTGGCCGAAGAAATCGCGCAGGTTCACCACATCGCGCAGCAGCATGCGTTGGGCGTGGTTGTTGCCCGCAGCGTCTACCGCCTGGGGCAGGTCGATGATGACCGGGCCGTCGGCGGCCAGCAGGATGTTGAACTCCGACAAATCGCCGTGCACCGTGCCCGCGCAGAGCATGCGCACCACCTCGGCCAGCAGCGCGCGATGGTGGGCGCGGGCATCTTCGGGGCTGAAGGCCACGTCGTTCAGGCGCGGGGCGGCGTCGCCGTGGGCATCGGTCACCAGTTCCATCAGCAGCACGCCTTCAAAAAAGTTGAACGGCTTGGGCACGCGCACCCCGGCATCGGCCAGTTTGTACAGCGCATCTACCTCGGCGCTTTGCCAAGCGGCTTCTTGGGATTCACGGCCAAATTTGCTGCCTTTGGCCATCGCGCGGGCCTGGCGGCTGTTTTTGACCTTGCGGTTTTCGGTGTAGTCCACCGCCTGGCGGAAGCTGCGGTTGGTGGCTTCTTTGTAAATTTTGGCGCACAGGGTGTGGTCGCCGCTGCGCACCACGTAGACCATGGCCTCTTTGCCGCTCATGAGCTGGCGGACCACGGTGTCGATCAGGCCTTCTTCGACCAAGGCTTGCAGTCTGGGGGGAGCTTTCATGGGGCTATTTTGCACGGGGGGCTAGGCCTAAACTGGCGGGCTTCTAACTTGCATGGACTTGGGCTGCTCGGCACCCCAGTCCATGCAAGTTGTTTCACGCCAATAAGGACAGTTATGAGCAAAGCATTGCGTTTGTCGGAAAAGTGGTTTCAACGCGGCCTGTGGCTGGTCGCGGTCGTTTTTGCCGGGTTTCTGATCGGCCTGGGCGGCAGCGTGGTGGGCGACTTGCCGCAGGTGGAGCATGCGCTGGATCTGGAGGATTTCATCGACAAACCTGCTGCCGTGCAGGCCCGTGCCACCATCACCCGGGGCCAAAAAACCGAGCAAGCGGCCGATACCGCACTAGAGCAAGCCCAGCTGAAATACCAGACGGCCCGCACCACCAGCCGTGCTGCCAGCGAAACCTTTGACAACTGGCTGGCCACCCGTGGAGCCACGGGCCGCTCTGACCAAGACCCTGAGCTGATCGCCCGCACCCAGGCGCTGGACGCGCTGAAAACCGCTGAGCGCAAAGCCCACAGCGGGATCGAGCAGCAAGAGCAAGTCGCCCTGGATGCCCGCCAGTCGGTGCAGGCTGCGCAATCGCAGCTAAACACATTGGAGCGCGCCGCAGATAACGGTCTACAACAGGCGCTGCGCGCACAAGAACTGCGCGTGTTCGGCTACCGGCTGGCGCTGACCCTGCCGCTATTGGCCATTGCCGGTTGGCTGTTTGCCAAGCAGCGCAAAAGCATTTACTGGCCGTTTGTCTGGGGCTTCATTTACTTTGCACTGTTCGCCTTCTTTGTCGAACTAGTTCCCTATTTGCCGAGTTATGGCGGCTACGTGCGCTATGTGGTGGGTATCGTGCTGACAGTGCTGGTGGGTCGGCAGGCCATTCTGGGCCTTAGCCGCTACCTGGAAAAGCAAAAGCTGGCCGAGTCCTTGCCCGATGCCCAGCGCCGTGAAGAACTCAGCTATGACGTGGCCTTGGCCCGCCTGGCCAAGAGCGTGTGCCCCGGTTGTGAGCGCTCGGTAGATTTGAAAAACGAGCACATCGACTTCTGCCCCCACTGCGGCATTGGCCTGTTCGACCACTGCGTGCCCTGCCATACCCGCAAGAGCGCCTTTGCCAAGTTCTGCCATGCCTGCGGAACATCGGCAACACCGTTGCCACCGGTTAAGGTGGTTTCGCCGTAGTGTTAGGCGCATTTGGGTGAACTTAAGGGGCATTGCGTCACGGATGTACATAGTTTGGCGCATGCATTTAAGATGCGGGAAAACCTGAATTCCCCCGTTTCTGTGCCCAAAATACCACCCACCATGAGCCTGCTCACCCACTTGCGTGCGCGCATTCCCCTGTTTGCCCTGACCGTGGGCGCATTCGGTATCGGCTCCACCGAATTTGTCATCATGGGCCTGCTGCCCGAGGTGGCGGCCGATTTACAGGTATCCATTCCCTCGGCCGGCATGCTGGTCACCGGTTATGCGATGGGCGTGGTGGTGGGTGCGCCGCTGATGGCCGCCGCCCTGTCACGCGCTCCGCGCAAGGGCAGTTTGCTGGGCTTGATGGCCATCTTCATGCTGGGCAATTTGCTGTGCGCTGTGGCCTCCAACTTCGGCTTGATGATGGCGGCCCGCGTATTCACCGCGTTTGCCCACGCCGCCTTCTTCGGCATGGGGGCGGTGGTGGCGGCCGACCTTGTGCCGCGCGACCAGCGGGCCAAAGCGATGGCGCTAATGTTTGCAGGCCTGACGCTGGCCAACGTGCTGGGCGTACCCGGCGGCACGGCCTTGGGGCAGGTGCTGGGTTGGCGCTACACCTTTGCCGTGGTGGCCGCGATTGGCATGGTGGCGCTGGTGGGCATTGCCGCCGTTCTGCCACGCATGCCCGCCTTGCCCAGCCCTGGTCTGGCGCAAGAGTTCCGGGTATTGCGCGACCCGCGTGTGCTGCTGGGCATGGCCATGAGCGCGCTGTCGGCGGCCAGCCTGTTCTCGGTGTTTACCTACATTCGCCCCATCCTGGGTAATGTGACGATGGTGGCAGATGGCGGCGTAAGCGCATTTTTGCTGCTGTTTGGTGTGGGTTTGACAATTGGTAACATCGTCGGCGGCCAGTTGGCCAACCGGCGGCCGTTGCGTCTGATCAGCATTGTTTTCTTCTTGGTGGTGCTGGTGATGGCCGCCTTCACCTTCACCAGCCGCAGCTATTGGCCCGCCATGCTGACTCTGCCAGTGTGGGGTGCGCTGGTGTTTGCGGTAGTGCCGCCTTTGCAGATGCGGGTGATTGACGCGGCGCACAACGCCCCCAATCTGGCCTCCACCCTGAACCAGGGCGGCTTCAATATCGGCTGCGCCAGCGGTGCCTACCTGGGCGGCTTGGCTATCCAGTTGGGCCTGCCGTACAGCCAGCTACCCTGGGTGGGCGCAGCGCTGGCATTGGCCGGGTTTGGCCTGAGCTTTGTAGCCCGTGCCCAAGACCGCAAGCATGGCCGCACGCAGATGGCGCAGGAGAAGCAGGATGCGGCGGTGTTTGCACACTGATTTCCAAACAAAAATGGCACCTAGCGTAGGTGCCGTAAGCGGTAGGCGCTCTCAAAAAGAGAGCGTCTACACGGAAGCCTTCGGTATCAGACCCCGCGCGCCCTGTCTGCCTTGAACTGCACCCGGAACGCGCCAAACGTGCCCGCGTCCAGCGCCGCGCGCACCTCCGACATCAGGTTCAAAAAGTAGTGCAGGTTGTGGATGCTGGCCAGCATGGGGCCGAGCATTTCGGCGCAGCGGTCCAGGTGGTGCAGGTAGGCGCGGCTAAAACCCTCGCGGCCGCCATCGGCGTAGGCTACGCCGCTGGTGCCGGCGCAGGCGTGGCAGGTGCAGGTGACATCCAGTGGTTGTTCGTCGGTTTTATGGCGGGCGTTGCGGATTTTTAGGTCGCCAAAGCGGGTAAATAGCGTGCCGTTGCGTGCATTGCGGGTGGGCATCACGCAGTCGAACATGTCTACGCCTTCAGCCACACCCTGCACCAGGTCTTCCGGCGTGCCCACGCCCATCAGGTAGCGTGGTTTGTGGGCGGGCAGGCGGTGCGGGGTGTGCGCCATGATGCGCAGCATTTCGTCCTTGGGCTCGCCCACGCTGACACCCCCCACGGCGTAGCCGGGAAAGTCCATTTCGACCAGCTGGTCCAGCGACTCTTGGCGCAGGTTCTCGAACATGCCGCCTTGCACGATGCCGAACAGGGCGTTGGGGTTCTCTAGGTTGGTGAATTCAGCTTGGCAGCGTTTGGCCCAGCGCAGGCTGAGCTCCATCGACACACGGGCTTCCCGCTCGGTGGTGATGTGGCCCTTGGTGTCGTAGGGCGTGCATTCGTCAAACTGCATCACGATGTCGCTGTTCAGCACTGTCTGGATTTGCATGCTGATCTCGGGCGTAAGAAACAGTTTGTCGCCGTTGACGGGCGATGAGAACTTCACGCCTTCTTCGCTGATCTTGCGCATCTCGCCCAGGCTCCACACCTGGAAGCCGCCGCTGTCGGTGAGGATGGGCTTGTTCCACTTTTCAAACTGGTGTAGGCCGCCAAACTGCGCCATCACGTCCAGCCCGGGGCGCATCCACAGGTGGAAGGTGTTGCCCAGGATGATTTGCGCGCCCATTTCCTCCAGGCTGCGTGGCATCACGCCCTTGACTGTGCCGTAGGTGCCCACGGGCATGAAGATCGGCGTTTGCACCACGCCGTGGTTCAGCGTGAGCGTGCCTCGGCGGGCGTGGCTGGCGGGGTCGGTGGCTAGAAGGTCAAATTGCAACATGGTCGGGGCTCATTTTTTGGAGCAGCATGGCGTCACCATAGCTGAAAAATCGGTACTGCTGCTTGATAGCGTGCTGGTACAAGGCCATGATTTTCCCGTATCCGGCAAACGCGCTCACCAGCATCATCAGGGTGGACTTGGGCAGGTGGAAGTTGGTCACCAGCATATCGATGTGCTGGAACGCAAAACCTGGCGTGATGAAGATGCGGGTGTCGCCCGTGGCCAGGCCCGATTGGGCCCAGGATTCCAGCGTGCGCACGGTGGTGGTGCCCACCGCCACCACCCGGCCGCCACGCGCCTTGCAAGCCGCAATCGCCTGCTGGGTGGCCAGTGGAACCTCGTACCACTCGCTGTGCATTTGGTGCTCGGCCAGGTTTTCGGTTTTGACGGGCTGGAAGGTGCCCGCCCCCACGTGCAGCGTCACGCTGGCGCGCTGCACGCCCTGTGCTTCCAGTTGGGCCAGCAGGGCTTCGTCAAAGTGCAGGGCGGCGGTGGGCGCGGCGATGGCACCTGGGGCACGGGCGAACACGGTTTGGTAGCGCACCGCGTCTTCTTCCGAATCGGTATGCGTGATGTAGGGCGGCAGCGGGATGTGGCCGTGGCGTTCCATCAGGGTGTAGGGGTCGTCGCCCGCGTCGTTGCTCAGCACGAAGCGGAACAGCGTGCCTTGGGCATCGGGCCAGCGGCCCAGCAGGGTGGCGCAGAAGCCACGTTCTCCGTCTTTGCCCACCAGGTGGATGGTGGTGCCCGGCTCGGGCTTTTTGCTGACCCGCATGTGGGCCACCACCTGGTTGCCGGTGAGCACCCGCTCGACCAGCAGCTCGACCTTGCCACCGCTAGGTTTTTCGCCGAACAGGCGGGCTTTGAGCACCTTGGTGTCGTTAAAAACCAGCAAGTCACCCGCTTTGAGCAGGCTGGGCAGAGTGTAAAAAATGCGGTCTTGGGTTTGGGCCCCGGTGCCGTCTAGCAGGCGTGCGCCGGTGCGCTGGGGGGCGGGGTGCTGGGCAATCAGTTCGGGCGGGAGGACGAAGTCGAAATCGCTGAGTGTGTAGGGACGCATGGAACTTTAGGGCAGTGGAGGCCCAAACCAAAGGTTTCAAAAGGGTGGTGAAATGCTGTTGATTGTCCCATGCTGGGCAAAAAATCTCTGGCCAGTTCAATCCAGAGACCGCATGCACATATGTTTGCAACAACTGCGGTAAATATTAAAAATACTAAATATACTATTTTTAGTGATAATACTGATAAATATGTTTAAAAGTACGTAGTAGGAAACAACTACAAATGGACACTAAATTGCTAGAACCGCACGTACAGCAGGCGAGTGGTGTTGTCGCGTTCGCAACATGGGAGTTAGGCACCTATCAACTTTTGATAGAGCATGTCCAAGCCGCTATTTTTGTCAGACAGAAAGGCCGTTTTGTCTATGTAAATGCCAAGCTCGTACAGCTTTTTGGCTACACGCAAGAAGAGATGCTGGACGGGATGAATCCTCTCGAGCTCGTTGCACCAGAGCGCCGAGCTGAAGTTCATGCATATGGCAATAGCCGATCTAAAGATGGTCTTGGTGAAGTCTGGGATGTTGACTGCATCCGAAAAGACGGCAGCCGTTTTGCGGCACAGGCACGCGGGGTTCGGGTGCAGCTGCCGAATGGACTGGGTAGTTTGGTGTCCGTGCACGATGTGAGCGACATCAAGCGCCACACGCGGATCGCCCAGTCGCGGGCGCAATTGCTCAGCAACGCCGAAGAAATTGCCCGCATTGGTTCGGCCGAAATTGACCTGGCGACCGGTGCCATGACCCTGTCATACGGCATGACCAACATTTTTGGAGAGGCCCCCATCGACAAGGTGGTAACCCGGGAATGGCTGTTGTCGCGCGTCCCCGAGGCGGACCGGCCCTATGTGCAGGCCATCAGCGAGGGGGTTTCCCCCGGCGAAATTTGTGAATTTCAGCACCGCATCGTGCATGCCGATGGCAGTTTGCGCACCGTGCTGCACCGGGGCTTGGCCGAGGCCGATGCCCAGGGGTGCGCAGTGCGGTCGGTAACGATTTTGCAAGACATCACCGTGCAACGCGCTGCCGAGCAACGCCTGGATACGCTGACCAATACCGATGAAATCACGGGCTTGCACAACCGCAATGCGCTGAGTGAACGCGTGGATACGGCCCTGCGTGATGCCTATCGCGCAGCGGCCCAGGTGGCGGTGCTGGGTATCCAGATTGACCAGCTGAATTTGGTCAGCGAGTCATTGGGCAATGTGGGGGGCAATCTGTTGCTGGAGGCGGTCGCCGCGCGCTTGCAAGAATGCGTGGGGGCCAATGACATGCTGGCGCACTTCGGCAATGGTGAGTTCACTGTGCTAATGGAGCGCGAGGGCACGGTGGATGAACTGCTGGCGCAAGGGCTGGCGGGGGTCTTGATGGAGGCGCTGGCCGTACCTTTGATGGTCGGTGACAACGAAATCAAGGTGACCTGCGGTATCGGGATTGCGCTGTTCCCCCAGCATGGCCGGGAGCCTGAAGACCTGCTGAACCATGTCCACGCCGCCACCGGCCACGCGAACGCCTTGGGTAAAAACCAGATTTGCATCTTCAGCGTGGACATGCAATCGAAAGCGGTGGCACGGCTGGCCCTGGAGTCCGACTTGCGCCGTGCGGTGGAGCGCCAGGAGTTTGAGCTGTATTACCAACCCAAACTGGATCTGGTGACGGGTGCGGTGGTGGGGGCCGAGGCTTTGCTGCAATGGCATACCCCCGGCCAACTCCCGGGGGTACGCACGGCATTCCTGGACGTGGCGGAAGAGACGGGTCTGATCGTACCGATTGGTGAATGGGTGTTGCGGACCTTGTGCGAGCAGTCACTGGCCTGGCAGCGCCTGGGGCTGGCACCGGGCCGGGTGGCGATGAACCTCTCCGCCCGGCAACTGCTGCAGCCCGATATCGTCCAGCGTATACAGACCATACTGGCCGAGACGGGCTTGGAGGCGCGTTATCTGGGCTTGGAAATCACCGAGGCGGTGTTGCTGGGGGAGCGCGCGCATGTGACGCGGGTGTTAGGTGCATTGAAGGCGCTGGGGATTGAAATTTCCCTGGAAGACTTCGGCACCGGCTACTCCAATCTGAGTTATCTGCGCACCCTGCCGATTGATGTGGTCAAGGTTGACCGTAGCTTCGTGCACGATGTCACGGCGGCATCCAAAGACGTTTCCATTACCCGGGCGATCATCACGATGGCCCACAGTTTGCAGATGAAGGTGTTGGCCGAAGGCGTGGAAACAGAAGGCCAGTTGGCACTGCTGATCGCCAACCATTGCGACCAGATGCAGGGGCACTACTTCAGCACCTCTATCTCGGCGGATGCCATGACCGACGTGCTGCGGGCGGGGCGGCAATTGCCCGAGCATCTGTTGCTGCGGCGCACGCACCAGCGCACCCTGCTGTTGGTGGACGATGAAGACAACATCGTGGCGTCTCTCAAGCGCTTGTTGCGCCGCGATGGCTACAACGTGGTAACCGCCAACAGCGGTGCCCAGGGCTTGCAACGGCTGGCCGAACATGCGGTGGATGTGATTGTGTCGGACCAGCGCATGCCCGGTATGACCGGCGTGGAGTTTTTGCGCCAGGCCAAAGAGCTCTACCCGGAAACCGTGCGCATGGTGTTGTCGGGATATACCGAGCTGCAGTCCATCACGGATGCCATCAACGAAGGTGCCATCTATAAATTCCTGACCAAACCTTGGGACGATGAGCGCCTGCGAGGGCATATTGCCGAGGCCTTCTCGCACAAGGAAATGGCCGACGAAAACATCCGCCTGGGCAGTGCCGTGATTGTGGCCAACCAGGAGCTGAGTGCGGTCAACGAACGCTTGCAGACGCTGCTGGCCGAGCAGCGGGAACAGATCAACCGGGAGTCCAATAGCCTGGTGGTGGTGCGCGAGGTACTGGACCTGATCCCTACGGCCATCGTCGGTGTGGACCTGGCGGGCATGGTGGCCTTTGTCAATGCCGATGCGGAAGCCTTGTTTGGCAGTGCGGCCATGCTGCTGGGGCGAGATGCCCATGAAGTGCTGCCCCCGGATCTGTTGGCGATATGGCGTTTTGCCGATGGGGTGCATGAGGACCGTGATGTGTGTGGACACACTTACCGCGTGGTCTGCCGCGCCATTGGCGAAGCCCTGCACTCTCGGGGCAAGCTGCTGGTGTTGATACCGATGGATGCCACCCGGCCTCCCGTGTAAGCCATGCAAAAAATCACGATGGCCATTGGCGACGTAACGGCGGCTGCCGTGCTGGCGGAACCGGTGCTGGACTCGCACCACCAGGTGCTGCTTTCTGCCGGGACGCAGCTGACCCCCAGCCGGTTGGACAGTTTGCGCCAAAGGGGTATTGCCAGCGTAGTCATTGTGGACATCCGAGACCCGGACGCACCACAGGCGGACACTGTGGCGCTGAATGCGCGCCGAGATGCGCGCTTGCAATACCTCTTCAGGCAGGCCCGGCGCAGCGGCCAGGACAACCCTTTGTTCCAGTTGGTGGCGCGGTACCGCCAAGGAGAACTTCCGTGAACACCTTGTCTACCCAAGAGATTTTGCGCAGCGCGCAGGATCTTCCGGTCTTGCCGGCCCTTGTGATGGAGCTAATCCAGTGCATGGGGGACCCACACGCCCACATGGAGCAGCTGGCCACCAAGATTGCACACGACCCGGCACTGGCCGCCAAAACACTGCGCTTGGCAAATTCGTCCTTTTACGGCTTGTCGCGCGAGGTCACCTCCATTTTCGAGGCCACCACGATTCTGGGCTTGCGCTCCGTGCGCAGCATTGCGACGGCCGCTGGGCTGGTCGGTGGCTTTGTAGCACCGCAGGATGCCGGCTTCAACTTTGAAGCCTTTTGGCGGCACGCCATTGGCACCGCCTTGTGCGCCCGGTCTTTGGCGCAGGCGGTACAGTTGGATGAAGATACGGCTTTTACCTCGGGGTTGCTGCACGATCTGGGGCGCTTGGTACTGGCCACGCACTACAGCCCGCACTACGCGGCAGCCATGGCCTACCAGCGAGAACATGACTGCCTGAACCTGGAGGCCGAGCAGTTTGTTCTGGGAACCGACCATACAGTGGTGGGTGGGCTGGTTGCCGAGCACTGGAATTTCCCGCCCACCATCGTGGCCGCCATCACCGGCCACCACAGTCCACCCGATACGCCGGAGAAAAGCCTGACCGATGTGGTCCACGTAGCCAACAACATTGTGCATGCCATGGATTTGTCACACCAGCATGGCGACATGGTGCCGCCCCTGTGCATGGCGGCCTGGTCCCGTCTGGGGCTGAGCGAGAGTGTTTACACCCAGGTGTTTCGCGCAACGGAGGCGCAATATGAGTCCGTATGCCACATCCTTTTAACGTAGGAGACACGTCTTGAATACCCCCTCTTTAGCTGCCCCGCTCGATGCGGGCGAGAGTTTCACCGGCGACCAGGTGAAAGAACTGATGCGTGCCAATGAAGAACTGACGCAGCTCAACGCCAAGTTATCCGACGCGCAAGACAAGCTGATGCAGTCGGAAAAATTGGCCTCCATCGGCCAGCTGGCAGCGGGCGTGGCGCATGAAATCAACAACCCCATCGGTTTCATCTTCTCCAACTTCGGTACGCTAGAGCGCTACCTGGACGATCTGTTCCAGATGCTCTCCGCCTACGAAAAGGCCGAACCCGCGCTGGCCGGAACGCCGGTGGGGGCCCAGCTGAAAGCTTTGCGCGAAAAGGTGGAGCTGGATTTCTTGAAAGAAGACATTCCATCGCTGATGACCGAATCCAAGGACGGCATTACCCGGGTGCGCAACATCGTGCAAAACCTGAAGGATTTCTCCCGGGTCGACACCTCGCAGGAATGGATGCTGGCCGACCTGCACCACGGTATTTCGTCCACCTTGAACATCGTCAACAACGAGATCAAATACAAAGCCGATGTGGTCAAGCTGTATGGCGAAATTCCCGACATTGAATGCCTGCCCTCCGAACTCAACCAGGTCTTTATGAACCTGCTGATCAACGCCGCCCATGCGATCCATGCCGAGCGGGGCACGATCACCATCCGCACCGGGGCCGAAGCCGATACGGTTTGGGTGGAGGTGGAGGACAACGGCGGCGGCATCGCCAAAGAGAATCTGGGCCGCATTTTTGACCCGTTTTTCACCACCAAAGCGGTGGGTAAAGGCACTGGCCTGGGCTTGTCCCTGTCGTATGGCATCGTCAAAAAGCATTTTGGACACATTGACGTTTTTAGCGAAGTAGGGGTTGGCACCCGCTTTCGGGTCACCCTGCCGGTACACCACCCCCAAAAGGACTGAACCGTGGCATCTCTGATGGACGTAGACGTAGACGCCGATGCCCTTCCCGCCGGGGCGGCCGCACCTGCGCCGGTGTGGCGGATTCTGTGTGTCGATGACGAACCCAATATCGTGGCGGCTTTACGCCGCTTGTTTCGCGGCACCGGCTACAGCGTCACCACTGCCACCAGCGGGGCCGAGGCGCTAGAGCTGCTGTCGCAAGCCCCCGTAGACCTGGTGTTCTCGGACATGCGCATGCCTGGTATGGATGGCACGCAGTTGCTGGAGCAGATCCGCCTGCGCTGGCCCGATACCGTGCGGGTGCTGCTCACCGGATATGCCGACATCAAATCCACGATTGCGGCCATCAACAGCGGCGAGGTGTACCGCTACATCACCAAACCCTGGGACGACTCTGAGATTCTCGGCACCGCCCGGCAGGTTTTCGAGCGCCAGACGCTGGAGCGCGAGAAGCTCCGGCTGGAAGCCCTGCTCCAGGTCAAAAATACGGAGCTCTCCGAGCTGAATGCCAGCCTGGAGGAAAAGGTGCTGGCACGTACCAGCGAGCTGTCGCTGCTGACGCAAAAGCTGAAGAAGAACTACCTGACCTCCATCAAGGTCTTCTCCCACATGATGGAATGGCGTGGCGGCAACCTGTCTGGCCACGCGCGGCGGGTCACCGATCTCACGCGCCGCACCGGCCGTGCCATGGGTTTGAACGAGACCGACCAGCAAGATCTGTTCATTGCCAGCCTGATGCACGACATGGGCCAGATCAGTTTGCCCGACCACATCCTGGCGCTGCCGGTGGGGCGGCTGACCGACGACCAACTCGCGCTGTACCGCAAGCACCCGGTGCTGGGCGAGCAGGCCTTGATGCCGCTGGACGACATGCACGGTGTCGCCACCCTGGTCCGTGCGCACCACGAGCGCCACGATGGGAATGGCTATCCCGATGGGCTGGTGGGGGATGCCATTCCCGTGGGGGCGCGCATTCTGGCGGTGGTGGACACCTATGACGACTTGCAGCACGGGCATCTGAGTTCGGGCAACCTGGCTGCAGCCGATGCGCGGGCCATGCTGGCGCGCGGTCGTGGCACGCAATTTCACCCCGAGGTGGTGGATGTTTTTTTACAGGTATTGCTGCAAGCCTCTGCCGGTGTGGACGAGCCTCCGGTAATGGTCGTCACCAAAGACCTCCGGCCCGGCATGGTGCTGGGAGGCGATCTGGTCTCCGCCGATGGGGTCGTCCTTCTGGTCGCCGACCATATGCTGTCGTCTGATGTGATCCGGCGGTTACTGCTGCGCGAGGGCCGGGAGGGTGTTGCGATGAAGTTACCGATTAAAAAATCCTCTTGGAGAGCATGATGCAACGGATATTGCTGGTGGATGACGAAGGGCATGTTTTGTCGGCCCTCAAACGCGTGCTGCGGTCCGGCTTCGGCACTACCTTGGCGGTAGAGACCACGGTAGACCCTGAGCTGGCGCTGTCCCGGCTCAAAGAAGTGCCGTTTGACGTGGTGGTGTCCGACTACCGTATGCCCTTGATCTCCGGAACCGAGTTCCTGGGCCTGGTGCGTTACATCCAGCCACAGGCGGTTCGGATGATCCTCAGCGCGAACTCTGATTTCGACACCTTGGTGCGGGCGGTGAATGACGCAGAAGTTTTTCGCTACATTCTCAAACCCTGGACTGAAAAAGACTTTATCGAGCAGATCCGCCAGGCGCTAGACCGTGCAGCCCATATGCGGTACGAGTGCGAACTGGCCGATGTGGGGCGGCACCAGTTTGGCAATTTGAGTGCTGCGGAAGTCGAGCTCCGTCGCCTGGAATCGATCGAACCTGGTATCACCCATGTGGACTGGGGCCCGAACGGTGAAGTGCTGCCGCCGCCAGAGGCTGGCCATCGCTTCCCCACACTGCTATGAAGAGGCCGCAGGCCGATTAGGCGGTCTGCACCATCCCCGACCACAGCTCGTTTAAGTCCTTGAAGCGCCACGCCTCGGGGTCTTCGCGGCCTACGATTTTTTCTTTGCAGTTCTGAGCCGACAGGTCCACCATTTCGGGCGGGATGCGCATGTCTGACTTGGTGGAGAAGAACGCTTTTACGAGGGGTTTAAGCAGCGAACTGGGGCTTTGCTCCATCACCACGCCCAGACGGCCCGAGGCCAGCCGGACCAGCGAGCCCGTGGGGTAGATGCCCAGGCTTTTGACGAAAGCCTGAAAGACTTGCGGGTCCAGATGGCCGTTGGTCCACTCGGCCATTTTTTTGATTGACTCTGCCGGGTCCCAGCCTTTTTTGTAGGGGCGGTTGGAAGTGATGGCATCGTACACATCGCAGACCGCGCCCATTTTGGCAAACAGGCTGATACTGTCGCCTTGCAGGCCGTGGGGATACCCCGATCCATCGGTTTTTTCGTGGTGGTGCAGTACCACGTCAAGGACCACATCGTTCACCGCCTGGCTCTCTACCAGCATGCTGTGGCCCAGAGTGGGGTGGGATTTGATGATGGCGAACTCGGCGTCGGTCAGCTTGCCGGGTTTGTTCAGCACCTCCATCGGCATCATGGCTTTGCCCAGGTCGTGCAGCAGGCCGGCCAGACCCATCGTGCGGGTTTGTGCTTCGTCCAGCTTGAGCTGGCGCGACAGCGCGATCATCAGCGCGCACACTGCCACCGAATGCATATAGGTGTAATCGTCGGCGCTTTTGAGGCGCACCAGGCTGATCAGCGCGCCGGGGTTGCGGATCACCGAGTCGGTGACCTCGTTGACCAGGTTCTGGGCCAGCTCGGCATCGACGGTGTTGCCCATGCGCACCTCTTGGAACATCGCCATCACCGCTTGTTTGGATTTGGCGCATATTTGTGCGGCCCGGGCGTATTCGGCCGCTGTCGAGGTGGGCGTGGTGTCGCGTGTGGGGGCTTCGGCTTGCAAAATCTCTTGCACCACGGTCTGGACGGTCAGTTCCTGCATCACCGTTTCGCTGCCAGAGGGGGTATCCAGCCCTTGGCTGGTGTCAATCCACACCTCCTGGATGGTGCTGGCCAGCACGCGGTCGATGTCTGCGGGGTCGGTCAGTACGAAGCGGTTACGCCAAAAAGGGTGTTCCATCCAGGGCCCGACAAATTTGTCGATGTGCATCCCCAGGGTAAGTTGTTGAACGTGGATTCGTTTGAGCATAGGACGCGGCGAACGGGGAGAAAGGGAGCAATGGCGGGTATCGGGAGAGCCACATAATGATACGTTTACTTTACGCAGGCCCGGCGAGGTTTACCCGGTGCGGGCCTGACCGGCCGGCCCGGCTCGGCCCAACAGGGCAAAATTCGCCCCCATGCCCGCCCCTCTTCCGAAGCTAAACCCCGCGCAAAAAGCCCTGCTCAAAATGGGTCTCCGGCGCGATATCGACCTGGCCCTGCACCTGCCCCTGCGCTACGAGGACGAAACCCGTATCAGCCGCCTGGCCGACGCACGCGAGGGCGACACCGTGCAGATCGAGGCCACCGTCACCCACAGCGAAGTCAGCCTGCAATCGCGCCGCCAGTTGCTGGTGACGGTGGATGACGGCTCAGACACCTGCACCCTGCGCTTCTTCAGCTTCTACCCCTCACACCAAAAAACCCTGGCCGTGGGCGCGCGCTTGCGGGTGCGTGGTGAGGTCAAAGGCGGCTTCCTCGGCAAGCAGATGCTGCACCCGGTGTTTAAGCTGGCCGGGGGCGAGTTGCCCACCGCGCTCACCCCGGTCTACCCCAGCGTGGCGGGTTTGCCACAGGCGTATTTGCGCCGTGCCGTGCTGGGTGGCCTGAAGCGCGCCAATTTGTCCGAAACCCTGCCGCCGGGCTGCCCGGAGTACAACCCTGCATATTTAAGCCAAACAGGCCTCCAGCGCAATTACTACCTGCATGAAGTGCTATCATTTTTGCATCATCCTGCGCCCAACGTGTCGCTGGCCGCGCTGGAAGACCGCAGCCACCCCGCCTGGCAGCGCCTGAAGGCCGAGGAGCTGCTGGCCCAGCAGCTCTCGCAGCTCCAGGCCAAGCGTGCCCGCGACCTGCTGCAAGCCCCACCGCTGGCCGCGCGCAATGGGGGATTGCTGGACGGCCTGCGGGCCGCGCTGCCCTTTGCCCTCACCGCCGCCCAGCAGCGCGTGGGGGTCGAGATTGCCGCCGACCTGGCCCTGCCCATCCCCATGAACCGCCTGCTCCAAGGCGACGTGGGCTCGGGCAAAACCGTGGTCGCCGCGCTGGCCGCCTGCACCGCGATGGACGCAGGCTGGCAGTGCGCACTGATGGCCCCCACCGAAATCCTGGCCGACCAGCATTTCCGCAAGCTCGTCGCCTGGCTGGAGCCGCTGCTCAGCCCCCAGGGCAAATGCGTCGCCTGGCTTACCGGCAGCCAAAAGACCAAGCAGCGCCGTGAGATGCTGGAAAAAATCGCCAGTGGCGAGGCCGCCCTGGTGGTGGGCACCCACGCCGTCATCCAGGACAAAGTGGTCTTCAAAAACCTGGCCCTGGCCCTGATCGACGAGCAGCACCGCTTTGGCGTGGCCCAGCGCCTGGCCCTGCGCAGCAAGCTGGTGGATGGCGCACTGGAGCCGCACCTGCTGATGATGACCGCCACCCCCATCCCGCGCACCCTGGCCATGAGCTACTACGCCGACCTGGACGTATCCACCATCGACGAGCTGCCCCCGGGCCGCACGCCCATCGTCACCAAGGTGATCAACGATGCGCGCCGCGACGAGGTGATAGAGCGCATCCGCGCCCAGATCGCCCAGGGTCGCCAGATCTACTGGGTCTGCCCGCTGATCGAAGAAAGCGAGGCGTTAGACCTGCGCAACGCCACCGAAACCCATGCCGCGCTGAGCGAAGCCCTGTCCGGCGTGCTCATCGGCCTGCTGCACTCCCGCATGCCGGTGGCCGAGAAAAAGGCCGTGATGGCCTTGTTCACCGAAGGCCACATGGGCCTGCTGGTCAGCACCACCGTGATCGAGGTGGGGGTGGACGTACCCAATGCCTCGTTGATGGTCATCGAGCACGCCGAGCGCTTTGGCCTGAGCCAGCTGCACCAGCTGCGCGGCAGGGTAGGGCGGGGCGCGGCGGCCTCGGCCTGCGTGCTGCTGTATTCCACCGGCGAGGCGCCGCGCCTGGGCCAGATCGCCCGCGCCCGGCTCCAGGCGATGGCCGAGACCAACGACGGCTTCGAGATCGCCCGCCGCGACTTGGAAATACGCGGCCCCGGTGAATTTTTAGGTGCCCGCCAGTCGGGTGCGCCACTGTTGCGCTTTGCCGACCTGGAAACCGATGGCGACCTGCTGGAATGGGCCCGCGCCCTGGCCCCGCAGATGCTGGACCAGTACCCCGCGCTGGCCGAGCAGCACGTGCTGCGCTGGCTGGGCGGCAAGGCGGAATACTTGAAAGCTTAATGACAAATAAGCCTCTAGCGCATATTCCACCAGCGCAGACAGCTATTATTTTTGAAGCATCTCAAACCCCGCCCGCACCCTGCGCACCAGCTCCTGGTGGATGTCCATTCGGCTGCGGCCACCGCCGTCATCGCAGACCGGGTCATCGCCTTCGCTGGCAAGCAGAGCTGCGCCTCCCGGCTTGCACACGCCCAGAAAGCTGAAGTGCACGGCACCGGGCACGGTGGCGTAGTGGGCTGCGGGGATGCGTGCGGCCAGCGGCGCGGCGGCCACGGCCAGGGGAATGTGGCCGGGCTGGCCCAGGTTGATGATCTGCACCGCAGCGCGGATACGGCGCAAGCTGTCCGCCGTAAACGCCTGGGCCAGGCCCGGATCGACGGCCACCAAGGCCTGGATGCGCGGGTCGCGGTGGTCTTGGCCGAAGCGCACGGCATTCAGCCGTCGCAAGTCCACCCCGCCACGGGCAAACCAAGGGCACTCGGCCACCACCGTGTGCGGCGGCACGGGGATGTCGCAGTAACGGGCGTAGTCCGCCAGGTTCACCCGGGCCCCTGCCAACGCCAGCGCGGTGTAGCCCCCGAGCGAAAAGCCCAGCACGCCCACCCGGTCTGGCTGGATGTGCGCTTGCCACGCCGGGTGGGCCAGCAGCGCGGTCAGCACCGCCGACACATCCGCAGGCCGCTGCCAAATTTGCACCGCCGCCGCTGCGCTGAGGTCGCCCGCCGTGCTGCCGGGATGGTTGACTGCTGCCACGATAAAGCCGCTCAGGGCCAGTTGCGATGCCATCCAGCCCAGGCCAGCCGCATGGCCACCCATGCCGTGCGACACCAGCACCAGGGGGTAGCGCCCAGCGGCCACGGGCGCATCCTGCCGCGCTGCGCTGCCAAAGAAGAGCCGGTTCTCGGCCACCGACACGACGTTGCCGCCCGCTGGGGCCGGGTACCACAGCAGCACGTCTAGTGCGCGATCGCGGTGCGGCGCAGGCAGGCGGAGTTGCTGGAATCCGGGGCTGGTCTGCGCCAGCGCGGGCAGCAGCAGCAGGGCCAGAAAAAGTGAGAGCAGGGTGCGTAACAACATGGCGGCTCCGTGGGGTGAAAAACACATCACCGAGAATGCGGTTCCGCCTGGGTTTTTGCGTCCCTTTTCCTGATCCAGGCCGTTCTTAAACACGATCCAGCTCCTTCCAAACCATGTTTTTTGTCCCTCTGCCCTTTGTTGTCGGGATTTTGCTGGTGCTGCTGCTGGCACAAATGACCTGGCGCCACGGCACGGTGGTGCTGGCGAACCGGCCTTTTCGCATCCTGCTGGGTGGCTACGCGCTGCTGTCGGTGCTGGTGGGCTTGCGCTGGGGCTACCAGGTCAAGCTGTTGCTGCCGCTACAGGCTAGTCTGGCTGTGGGATTGGCGGCCTGGTCGTGGTGCTGTTTTAGCGCGCTGGCCAGCGATGGTGCCGCCCGGCGCTGGCGCGGATGGCATGCGCTGCCCGGGCTGGCCGTGCTGCTGCTGTTTGCCTTCTGGCCTGACGGGGTGGATGGGGTGGTGGTGGCCAGTTTTCTGGCCTACGGCATGGCCTTGTTGCGGCTGGCGCGGCGCGGGCCGGATGCGCTGGGTTTGGCCCGGCTGGACGAGGCGCTAGCGGCCCACCGTGCGCTGTGGATGACGGCTGTGCTTCTGCTGCTGTCGGTGGTGTTGGAGGTCTTCATTGTGTGGGACATCCACCGCACGGGCGGCAGCTACGCGCCGATGGTGGTGGGCGGCTTCCACCTGGTGATGATGCTGCTGGCGGGCTACGCAGCGGTGATGGCGGGCGACAGCGTGCCCGATGCTGGTTTGCAAACGCCGCCCAGCCCCGAGCCCGCAGCGGAAAAATGCCCCTCCGATCTGGCCGAAGACCAGCGCACCGTGGCGGCGCTGCATGCGCTGGTGCAGGCGCAAAAGCTCTACCTGGAGCCCGACCTGAGCCTGATCCGCCTGGCCCGCAAAAGCGGCATTCCGGCGCGGCACATTTCAGCGGCCATCAACCGGGTAGAGGGCAAAAACGTGTCGCAGTACGTGAACGACTTGCGCATCCAACACGCCTGCGCCTTGCTGCGCCAGACCGACCAGACCGTGACAGAAGCCATGCTGGCCAGCGGCTTCCAGACCAAGTCCAACTTCCAGCGGGAGTTTCGCCGCGTCACCGGCACTACGCCGGTGCTGTGGCGACAGCAGGCGGGCTAAGAGCGTGTTGTAAGCGCGGCTCCAGCAATTCCCGAACAAAGTGCCAGCCGGTCTCCACGCAGCCCGGGTCGCCGAACATGTTGGCGTTGACGATCATGCCCTCCAGCACCAGCAGCAGATGGTCGGCCAGCAAGCTTGCATCTTCAACCCCGCCCGCACCCAATATGTCTGCCAAAACACGGCGCATATTGGCCTTGTGCAGCATCGAAATGCGGCGGATTTCGGTGCCGGGTTCCGGGTATTCCTCGGACGCCTTGATGAACATGCAGCCGTGAAACGCCCCGCCACGAAACCATTCGCCGTGCCAAACAAACACCGCCTGCACCTGGGCCAGGCAGTCCGCCGGGTCCGCATCCGCCACGGCCTGCGCCACAGACGCACAAAACAGCGCGTCACGCTGCTCCAGCACGCTCGCTACCAGCGCGTCTTTGGTGGGGAAGTATTTGTAGAGCGTCATCTTTGACACCCCGGCTTCTTGGGCGATGCGGTCCACCCCCACCGCCTGGTAGCCGTGCGCCGCGAACAAGGCCAGCGCGGTGTCTAAAACGTCCTCTTTCTTCGACTTCATCGCCATTCCTAGGTTGTTGCACACAAGACTATACCGATCTGTACAATTGCCGAGTGTACAGATCGGTACAGTGGCGTTAACGAAAGGAAAATCATGCAGCACATCCTGGACAAAATTCGCGGCGACGCCAAGCCGCCACCCCGCGCCCACCCCATGAAGGTGCTGATTGGCTTTATCGGCGGCACGCTGGGCATCGGCCTGCTGGCACTATTGACGCAGGCGCAGGGCGTGCCGCTGCTGATGGCTCCGTTTGGCGCCACCTGCGTGCTGGTGTTTGCCGCGCCCGACACGCCCCTGGCGCAGCCGCGCAACGTGGTGGGGGGGCACTTTTTGTCCAGCCTGGTCGGCCTGGTATTCCTGAAATACATCGGCTCCGGGCCGCTGGAGATGGGGTTGGCCGTGGGTGTGGCCATTGCACTCATGCAGCTCACGCGCACCCTGCATGCCCCGGCGGGAGCCGACCCGCTGGTGGTGCTGGCGGGCAGCCAGCTGGGCTGGGGGTTCTTGCTGACCCCGGTGCTGGCGGGTTCGGTGCTGCTGGTGCTGATGGCGCTGCTGGTCAACAACCTGGGGCCCCACAAGCGCTGGCCGCGCTACTGGGTGTGAGCACGATGTTTACATGCCAAATAGGCCTTTAGCGCATATTTAATAAGCGCTAGTAGCTATTGTTTTTGAAGTAAAAAAACCCGGCGCGGCAGATTGCCGCTGCGGGCTTGTAACCTGCGCGACAGACTTGGCCGCTGCGTCACATGTCAGTCATACGACAACCCTAACTTCGGGGGCTGGCATGTGGCCGCAACGATTTTCACTCTCATCTATGCAGACTCCCTTCCGCTTTATCCCCCGCAGCCTGTGCCTCGCCATATCGGCCGGATTTTTAATGGCCGGTTGCGGTGATGGCGATACGCCGTGGGTTACCCCGGCTGCGCCCACCGGGCTGGGCAGCGTGGACACAGCCGCAGTGGCGGATGAGGCCACGGTGCTGCCGTTTGTAGATAACGTCGCCACCAACCAGCGTGGCGATGCCCGTTACGCCACCCTGGCCACCAACGCCGGGGTGCGGGTGGCAGGCGGGTTTCTGGATGTTTGGACCCCCAGCAGCCTGATTGTGGATGCCGGTGCGACCGCCGCCGCCAACGGCAGCTTTCCGGCGGTGGTGGCCTCCACCTGGTCTGGCATTCCCGGCGACAGCACCGACGGCACGGTGCGCAACGCCACCGTCCACACCGCCAATATCCAGTACGTGGTGGCGGCCACCACCAACCGCACGGCAGCGCAGGCTGAGCGCGCCTATCTGGACGACCGGCGCGGCAAAGCCTATAGCGTCAGCGACGGCATGGGCCCGCTCACCACCGCCTGGCGCACCGCTGCGCAGCAAACCACCAGCATCAACAGCGTCGCCGCAGACGCGACCACCGTGTTGTACAACGACACGGGCAACAACGTGGGTGTCACCGGCACGGCGAATACGCAAAATTTTGGTGCGGTGGTGGACATCGTCTCCAACATCGGCGAAAACGGCTCTACCGAACCCGCCAAGCGCTTCTACAAATATGCCCGCCCCTGGCGCTGGAGCAGCAGCGTGGTGATAGCCCCCTCGCTGGTGCCCGCCAAAAGCAGCACCCCGGCCACGGACGGCGGCTTCATCAGCGGCCACACTGCGGAAAGTGTGCGCAACTCCATTGCGATGGGCTATGTGGTGCCCGAGCGTTTTCAGGAACTATTGACGCGCGGCGGCGAGCTGGGCGAGAGCCGCATTTTGGCGGGCATGCATTCGCCGATGGATGTGATCGGCGGGCGGGTCCACGGCCAGGCCGTGGCCACTGCCAGTCTGGCCACCGGCATCAACAGCAGCAAGCGGGTGGCTGCGGCCGCCCTGTCGCGCAGCACCTTGATGGCCGCCGTGGGCGCAACCGATGCCGCCGCGCTCTACACTTTTGCCCATTCGCAAACCACCAGCCTGGACCGCTTTGCCGACCACGCCACCAACAAGGCCAACTACCGCCGCACCCTGACCTACGGCTTCACGCAGATCGCCGACACCACCAAGGCCGCCACCGTGCCCAAGGGGGCCGAGGTGCTGCTGGAAACCCGCCTGCCCTACCTCAGCGCCGCGCAGCGCCGCGTGGTGCTCAAGACCACCGCCATCGCCTCCGGCTACCCGGTGCTGGACGATGCCGAAGGCTGGGGCCGTCTGAATTTGTTTGATGCCGCCGACGGCTACGGCCTGTTTGCGGGCGACGTGGTGGTGGTGATGGATGCCAGCCTGGGCGGCTTCAACGCCGCTGACAGCTGGCGCAACGCCATCGGTGGCGCAGGCCTGCTGACCAAGCGCGGCAGCGGCCAGCTCAGCCTGACCGGTAGCAACAGCTACAGCGGCGGCACGCTGCTGGAAGCGGGCACGCTGGTGGGCACCTCGGCCACCGCCTTTGGCAGCGGCGATGTATTCCAAAGCGGCGGTACGCTGCGCATCGACACCCCCAGCAAGCTGAGCCTGGCAGCCCGCTACACCCAAACCGGCGGCACGCTGCAATTGGTGATGGCGGGTGCCAGCCTGGGCCAACTGGCGGTTGCCAGTGATGTGACCCTGGCCGGCGTGCTGAAGGTCAGCCTGCCCAGCAGCTACAAGCCTGCCGTGGGCACGCTGCTCAACGTGCTGACCGCTGGCAACCTGCATGGCCGCTTCACCAGCGTCACGCTAGACGGCTACACCGTCACGCCGATCTACACCAGCACCGGCGTGCAGCTGCGCATCGACGCCTGAAGGGTTGGGGGGCTTGCCCTTCAGCCCGGCAGCCCGGACCACAGCTGGTTCAGGTCGGTAAAGCGCCAATACGCCGGGTCTTCGCGCCCGGCGATTTTGTCGGTGCAGTCTGGTGCCGACAGGTCGATCAGCACCGGCGGAATGCGCAGGTCGGTCTTGGTGGAGAAAAATGCCTTCACCACCGGCTTGAGCAGTGCGCTGCCGTTTTGTTCGACCACCACGGCGATGCGCCCGCTGCCCAGCCGTAGCAGCGAGCCCGTGGGGTAGATACCCAGGCTTTTGACAAAGGCGTGGAACACCTGGGTGTCGAGGTGGCCGTTGGTCCACTCGGCCATTTTTTTCAACGACTCGGCCGGGTCCCAGCCCTTTTTGTAGGGCCGGTCGGAGGTGATGGCGTCGTACACATCGCAGACCGCGCCCATCTTGGCCAGCAGGCTGATGCCGTCGCCAGACTGGCGGTGGGGGTAGCCCGAACCGTCGGATTTCTCGTGGTGGTGCAGCACGATGTCCAGCACCGCCGGGTCGTCTGTCAGGCATTCCACCAGCAGGCGGTGGCCTTGCAGCGGGTGGGCCTGGACAATGGCGAACTCGGCATCGGTGAGCTTGCCGGGCTTGTTTAGCACCTCCACCGGCACCAGCGCCTTGCCCAGATCGTGCAGCAGCCCACCTAGCCCGGCGGAGCGGGTTTGGGCCGCATCCAGCTTGAGCTGCAAGGCCAGGCTCACCATCAGCGCGCACACCGCCACCGAATGCATGTAGGTGTAGTCGTCGGCCGTTTTGATGCGCACCATGCTGACCAGGGCGCTGGGGTTGCGCATCACCGAATCGCTGATTTCCTGCACCAGCTGCTCGGCCAGCTCGGTCTGTACGGCCTGGCCCAGCCGCGCCTCTTGGAACATGCTGGCCACCGCCTGTTTGGCCTTGGTGCAGATCAGGGTGGCGCGGGCGTATTCGGCGGCGGTAGCTGTGGGAGCGGTGTCGCGCACCGGTGTGGGGGCGGCTGCCGGTGTAATGGCGGGTGCGGCTTCGGGGGCCGCCTCGGGGGTGGCGGCTGGCGCGGTGTCCAGCCCCTTGCCGGTGTCGATCCACACCTCTTGCACGCTGCTGGCCCGCACCCGCGCGATGTCTTGCGGGTCGGTCAGCACAAAGTGGTTGCGCCAGAACGGGTGCTCCATCCACGGCGCACAGAACCCGTCGATGTGCATCCCGAGGGTCAGGTGTTCAACGGGAATACGTTTCAGCATGGTGGTGCGGTGGGTATGGCAGAAACCCAGTATCGCGCAGGATGCCGCTGGGTGGGGCGGGCATGTTACACCTTGATATTTAAGGGTAAAAAGTGCTTCTAGCGCTTATTCTTATTGCGCTAATAGCTATTGTTTTTGATTGTTTTGGGGCTGTGGCCGTTACAGATGTGACAAAAGTTAAGATCAGCCGCTTTAACCAGGAGCACAGCGATGCGGAGATTTTTAAACGCAATGGGGCTGCTGGCGGTGGCCGGCATAGCCAGCGGTTGCGCCGTGATTGCGGTGGCCGATGCGGTGGTGACCACGGCCGCCGTGGTGGTGAAAACCGGCGTCAAGGTGACCGGGGCCGTCATTGGCGCGGTGATTCCTGACGGCGACGAGTAGAAAGACTGACCGATAGCGCTTACGCCCCGGTACAGCAGGAGGAGAATACCCATCCATGACCCTCACTGAACTCAAATACATCGTGGCCGTGGCCCGCGAGCGGCATTTTGGCAAGGCCGCTGAAGCCTGTTTTGTGTCGCAGCCCACGCTGTCGGTGGCGATCAAAAAGCTCGAAGAAGAGCTGGACTGCAAGCTCTTCGAGCGCAGCGCCAACGAAGTCTCCATCACCCCCCTGGGCGAAGAAATCGTCCGCCAGGCGCAAAGCGTGCTGGAGCAGGCCGCCAACATCAAAGAAATTGCCCAGCGAGGCAAAGACCCGCTGGGCGGCGCGCTGCGCCTGGGCATCATCTACACCATCGCTCCGTATCTGCTGCCCGACCTGGTGCGCCAGGTGATCCAGCGCACCCCGCAGATGCCGCTGATGCTGCAAGAGAACTTCACCGTCAAGCTGCTGGAAATGCTGCGCATGGGCGAGATCGACTGCGCCATCATGGCCGAACCCTTCCCCGACACCGGGCTGGCCGTGGCCGCCCTGTACGACGAGCCCTTCATGGTCGCCGTGCCCACCAACCACCCGTTGGCGGCGCAGCAAAGCGTCACCTCCGAGCAGCTCAAGGCCGAGACCCTGCTGCTGCTGGGCAATGGCCACTGCTTCCGCGACCACGTGCTGGAGGTCTGCCCCGAATTCGCCCGTTTCTCTAGCGGAGCCGAGGGCATCCGCAAGAGCTTTGAGGGCTCGTCGCTGGAAACCATCAAGCACATGGTGGCCGCCGGCATGGGCATCACCCTGGTGCCGCGCCTGAGCGTGCCCAAATCCGCCCTGGCCGCCAAGCCCAAACGCGCACGCGATGACGACCCGTTTGTGCGCTACCTGCCGTTCGATGGCGAGCCGCCCATGCGCCGCGTGGTGCTGGCCTGGCGGCGCAGTTTTACCCGCTACGAGGCGATAGCCGCCCTGCGCAACGCCATCTACGCCTGCGAACTGCCAGGTGTGAAGCGTCTTTCTTGAACCAGTGGAGTATTTTGTGAAGCTTGCGCAACCCGGTATTTTGGAATCCGTACCCGCCCACGGGCGTTACCTGTTTTTATCGCCTACCGCCGGGGCCACCCCCGCCGCCCTGGGCACGGCCTTGCAGCAACTGGCCGCGTTGGTCGATGGCCAGGAGGTCGTCGTCGGCATCGGCCCCACGCTGGCGCACACCCTGGGGGCCGACGTGCCCGGCCTGCGCCCCATGCCCGACTTCTCTGGCCACGGCGTGCAGGTGCCCAGCACCCCGGTGGCCCTGTGGTGCTGGGTGCGCGGTGCGGCCCAGGGCGAAGTGGTGCTGCACGCCCGCCGGGTTGAGAAAGCCCTGGCCCCGGCCTTCCACCTCGACCGCGTGCTCGACGGCTTTCGCCACGGCGATGCGGAATCCAACGACCGCGACCTGACCGGCTTTGAAGACGGCACCGAAAACCCCGAAGGCGAGGCCGCCGAGGCCGCCGCCCTGGTGCACGACGCGCCGCACGGCATGGCGGGCTCCAGTTTCGTCGCCCTCCAGCAGTGGGTCCACAACCTGGATGCCTTCGACGCGCTGGGCACCGAGGGCCAAGACAACGCGATGGGCCGCCGCATGCGCGACAACCAAGAGCTGGACGACGCCCCCGCCTCCGCCCACGTGAAACGCACCGCCCAAGAAAGCTTCAGCCCCGAAGCCTTTGTGCTGCGCCGCTCCATGCCCTGGGCCGTGGGCCACCAGTGCGGCCTGTTCTTCGTGGCGTTTGGGGCCAGCCTGTACGCCTTTGAAGCCCAGATGCGCCGCATGGCCGGGCAAGAAGACGGCATTGTCGATGCCACGTTTACCTACTCCAAACCCGTGACCGGGGCCTACCTGTGGTGTCCGCCGGTGCGCGGCGGCCAGCTGGACCTGCGCCAGTTGGGCCTGTAAACCATTTGCTATAAAAATAGTAGCTTCTAGCGCTTATGAAATAAGCGCTAGAAGCACATTTGACTATGAAATATCCCCATCTCTACCTGCAACTCATCCGCTGGGACCGCCCCGCCGGTTGGCTGCTCTTGCTCTGGCCCACGCTCAGTGCGCTGTGGATCGCCTCCGGCGGCTTCCCCGGCTGGCACCTGCTGGGGGTGTTCACCCTGGGCACCATCCTGATGCGCAGCGCAGGCTGCTGCCTGAACGACGTGGCCGACCGCGAATTCGACAAACACGTCAAGCGCACGGCCCAGCGCCCGGTGACCAGCGGCGCGTTGTCGGTGGGGGCTGCGCTGCGCTTTGGGGCACTGCTGGCCGTGGCCGCGTTTGCGCTGGTGCTGACCACCAACGCAGTCACCGTGGCATGGTCCTTCGCCGCGCTGGCCGTGGCCGTGCTCTACCCGTACGCCAAGCGCTATGTCGCCATGCCGCAGGCGGTGCTGGGCGTGGCCTTCAGCTTCGGTATCCCGATGGCCTTTGCCGCCGTGCAGGGCGGCCCGCCGTGGCAGCTGTTGTCTGCCGCCGGTTGGGCCGATTTTTCGCTGGCGAAACTGGCGGCCAGCGTGCCCGCCGTGGCCTGGGTGCTGCTGCTGGGCAACCTGTTCTGGGTGCTGGCCTACGACACCGAATACGCCATGGTGGACCGCGACGACGACCTCAAAATCGGCATGAAAACCTCGGCCATCACCCTGGGCCGATGCGATGTGATCGGGGTCATGGCCTTCTATGCCATTTTTATGCTGATTTGGGTTCTGGCGCTTATGCCCTATGCGCTAGGCGCTATTTTTTACATAGCAATCGGCGTGGCCGCCCTGCAAGCCCTGTGGCACTGGACGCTGATCCGCCAGCGGGGCCGCGACGGCTGCTTCAAAGCCTTTCGCTTGAACCACTGGGTGGGATGTGCGGTGTTTGTGGGGGTGGCGGGGAGCTACGCCTTGGGCTGAGCTTTGGGTCTGTGCAAACACTGTATAAAATAGCAGCATGTCCCAGCCCATCAGTCCGTCCCTTTTCGGCATTACCCGTAGCAACCGGAACTTTTCCGACCCGTATTACTGGGGTAAGAACCAATTCAATTCGGCTTTCCCGGTGGCGCTGGCCTGCTACATGCGGTCCCGGCAGCTGCCGCTGGTGTATGTGCAGTTCAAAGACACGGGCAAAACCGAAGTTGGTGAGCTGGATGTGGAAAAGCTGTTTGGCAGCAGCTTGCCGAACGAGCAGCTCCACTTCGCGTTCGAGGCGCGGTTTGACCATTTCCGCTCTTTCGTCCACGACGAGCTGCCCGCGATCGACTTGGTGGTCGGGTCGGGCGACCCGGTGCGTCAGATCCGCCCCATCGAGGTCAAGCTCACTACGCTGCCCGACAACACCACCGAATCTTTGAGCGAAGATAAATACGGTGCCGAGCTGGTGATCCGCTCGGCCACCGTGCGCTACATGGCTTTGTCGATGGCGCTTGCGGTTGACCCGTACCGCAGCCGGGTCCGCGAGATTTTCGAGCCCGTCTTTGCCCGTGTCCGCAACTGGGACTCCAAGGCCGAAATGGTGCAAATCACCGCCCGGGCTGTCGCTGCGCTGGAGCTGTTTTTGACCGAGTTCAAACACCTGCAATCGCCCTTGCTGATGCAGCCGATCTGGAAAACCGTGGGGAAGTCCCCGGTGCTGGCCGAGAACTGCCTGGACATCTTTGTGTGGAGCGATTTTGGGCTCACGCACCTGTTCTTGGATTCGGCCCGCAAGCCGCGCGACACCACGTCAATATCGCGCTACGCCCGTGCGGCTCTGCGCCTGGCGCGCTTTTTGTACGAGCGCTCCAAGTCCGACAAGGTGTACCAGGCCCCGATCTTTGACGGCATGACCTTCGATAACCAGAATGACAAAGAATTCGCTATTTCCGGCACCCGTTCGCGCGAGCTGATGGCCTGCGCCCGGCTGGTCAAACCCGCCATTGCACGCGACGAAATCCAGAACATCATCTTGGGTGGTGGACAAAAATTCTTGAGCCCTGAGCGGCGGTTTGATGCCATCTTGTACTTTTCTACCGACTTGTTTGGAGACCCCCATGAACCTGCGCACGGTTGATTTTTTTGCCGGTGGCGGCGGTCTCAGCTTGGGGCTACAGCAGGCGGGTTTCGACGTGGTGTGCGCGGTAGAAAACTGGCAGCCCGCACTGGCGGTATACCGCGCCAACTTTCCCGACCACGATGCTGTCGAGCTGGACCTGTCCAATGAGCTGGCCACCTTGCAGCTGCTAGACAACTACCGCCCCGAGATCGTGGTGGGTGGCCCGCCGTGCCAGGATTTTTCTAGCGCGGGCAAGCGCGACGAAGGCGGCGGGCGGGCATCGTTGACGATCCACTACGCCAATGTCATTTCTAGCTACCGACCGCAGTTTTTCATCATGGAGAACGTGGCCCGTGCCGCCAGCTCCAAAGCCTTCAAAGTGGCACTGGACGTGTTCAAGCGCGCCGATTATGGCCTGACCATCCAGCTCTTGAACGCCGCCCATTGCGGCGCACCGCAGTCCCGTAAGCGCTTGATCGTGATCGGACAGTTAGGCGGAAAAGATGGCTTTTTGGACGACGCGTTGCAAGCAGGCCTGAGCGAAAAACCGGTCACCATGCGCCAGTATTTTTGCAACCGCTTGCCGTTTGAGCATTACTACCGCCATCCGCGCTCTTACGCACGCCGGGGCGTTTTCAGTATTGACGAGCCCAGCCCCACAATCCGGGGCGTGAACCGTCCCATCCCCAAAGGTTACCCCGGCCATGCTGGCGACCCGGTGCCGGTAACCGACGGACTGCGTTCGTTGACCACGGCAGAGCGGGCGCTGATCCAGACCTTTCCGGCCAGCTTCCAGTTGCCCGGCACCAAGTCGGATGTGGAGCAGGTGATTGGCAATGCCGTGCCGGTCAAGCTCGCCGAATACGTCGGTGTGCGGCTAGCGGCGTATATCCAGGCTTTGCATGAAGAGGGGGCTCTGACTGGCAGTGGGCAGTTATTTGAGCCTCGTAAGTTGCTGCGTGCTGCGTAGGCAGTTTTTGTATCAAATCGGCATCTAGCGCTTATTTAGTAAGTCAAAGTAGCTATCTATTTGATAGTTTTGACTTGGATTTCGGCTTCGGCTCGGGCAGTGCCCCCGCCGTGGCCTGCACCAACTGGCACAACCACACCGCATCTTCCCACTGGTCGGCGGTGATTTGCCAGTGGGGCTGGGCACCGGGGAAGGGCAGGCCCTCCACCGGCTGGGGCAGCAGGGCGCGGCCTGCTTCGGTGGGTTTTAAAAACAAGTGGTTGTCGCACACCAGGCCCACTGGCTTGCCCGCCAGGTAGAGGCAGTATTCGCCAAACATGCGACGCACCGATGCGCGGCCGGTGGCATGTAGCTGGTCGAGCAAAAATTCTGCGGTGCTGGGGTGGGTGGACATGGGGCGATTGTGCCTATGCGCCACAGTTTGGCCCCGTTTTTTGCAGCACATCTGTGCGCTAAAAAGGCCGGCTGTGCCATATGCGTGTCACACAGGCTTTCTAGCATCGGGGGTTTTCCGGTAGACCGATAAACCAACACCCCCCACAGAAAGCTTCCACGATGACCGCCGACAGCCACCACGAAGACAGCAATACCAGCAACAACCCCAGCATCTCCAGCCTGATCGACACCCGCCTGAGCCGCCGAGGCCTGCTGCGCATGGGCGTGGGCACGGCGGGTGCGGCCGTGATGGGCAGCTTTGGCCTGACCGCCTGCGGTGGTGGCGACGACGAGGAAGCCGCCGTCAATTACGCGATGGGCTTCACCGCCGTAGACAAGAGCCTGGCCGACGTGGCCACCGTGCCTGCGGGCTACACCGCCAGCGTGATCTACGCGCTAGGCGACCCGCTCACCGCCACCGGCACCGCCTATAAAAACGACGGCACCGACACCGACTTCGACAACCGCGCCGGTGACCACCACGACGGCATGGAGTTCTTCGGCCTGAACGCTGCCGGTACCGCCCGCGATGCGAATGGCTCCAGCCGTGGCCTGCTGGCCATGAACCACGAGGCACTGTCGCAGCAGTTTCTGCACGCCGCCGGTGCCAGCGCCAACCCGCGCCCGGCCAGCGAGTCGGACAAAGAAATCCCCGCCCACGGCGTGTCTATCGTCGAAGTGGCCAAGAACGCTGCGGGCGCATTTGTGACCAACCAGGCATCCACCTACAACCGCCGCATCACGCCGCTGACCGAAGTCACCCTGTCCGGCCCGGTCAAAGGCAACGCGCTGGTCAAAACCCTGTTCTCGACCACCGGCCTGCTGGCACGCGGCACCATCAACAACTGCGGCACCGGCTACACGCCGTGGGGCAGCTTTTTGACCGGCGAAGAAAACTGGGCTGGTTATTTCACCCGCGTGACCGCTGACGACACCGCCCGGGGCGGCGCTACCGCCAAGAGCGTGGTGTCCCTCAAACGCTATGGTCGCGCCGCCGGTGCCGCCAGCCGCCACGGCTGGGAAACCAGCGGCACGGCCGACAAGTACAAGCGCTGGGATATCAGCCAGACCGTCGCCAGCGACGGCAGCGGCGACTACCGCAACGAGCTGAACACCTTTGGCTACATCGTCGAAATCGATCCCTACCTGAAAACCGCCGCCATCCGCAAGCGCACCGGCCTGGGCCGCTTTGCCCACGAAAGCGCCGCCTTTGGCAAGCGCACCGCTGGCAAGCCGCTGGCCGTCTACATGGGCGACGACTCGCAGGGCGAGTACATGTACAAGTTTGTCTCCACCGCCGTCTGGGCCGAGGCCGATGCCAACCCCACCGACCGTATTGCCACCGGCGATAAATACCTCGACAGCGGCAAGCTGTATGTGGCCAAGTTTGCCGCTGACGGCTCGGGCACCTGGATCGAGCTGGCCATCACCAACTCGGCAATTGCGGGTTACGCCACCTACGCCTTTGCCGACCAGGCCGATGTGCTGGTCAACGCCCGCCTGGCCGCCGACGCGGTGGGTGCCACCAAGATGGACCGCCCCGAGTGGTGCGCCGTGCATCCCGTCACCGGCGAGGTCTACTACACGCTGACCAACAACAGCAACCGCAAACTGGAACCCACCGGCAGCCAGTTTGGCCTGGACGCGGCCAACCCCCGTTCGTACATTGATAGCAAGGCCGGGGTCGCCGGTTCCGCTGGCAACATCAACGGCCACATCATCCGCATGGTCGAAGCCGGTGCCGAGTCCACCGCCACCAGCTTCACCTGGGACGTATATTTGTTCGGTGCCGAAGCCGGTGCCAACACCACGATGGTCAACCTGTCGTCGCTGACCTCCACGCAAGACTTCTCCAGCCCCGACGGCCTGTGGTTCAGCCACAAAACCGGCTTCTGCTACATCCAGACCGACGACGGCAGCTACACCGATGTCACCAACTGCATGATGCTCATCGGCAAGCCCGGCTTCGTCGGTGACGGCACCACCGCCACGCTGAACTACACCAAGGCCGACGGCATCACCCCCGTGGCCATCACCACCCGCGTGGGGGCCAAGCCCACGGTGGACACGCTGCGCCGCTTTTTGGTCGGCCCGGTGGACTGCGAGATCACCGGTTGCAGCGAAACGCCAGACGGCAAAACCCTGTTCGTCAATATCCAGCACCCCGGTGAAACCATCACCAAGGCCAACATCGCCGACCCCACCAAGTACCTGAGCCATTGGCCCGCCAATGCCGGATACGGAGCCGGTGGCGCCAACGCCCGCCCACGCTCGGCCACCATCGTCATCACCAAGAACGACGGCGGCATCGTCGGTACGTAAACCCTTTGGGATCTGAAACCCCTTCACCCACCCCGGTGAAGGGGTTTGGGCAAGCGCACCGTGCAGGCAATGCGCGCGGTGCGGTTGCCCAAACCCTCCACTCTCCAGGCACCCCACCATGCTGTATTACAAGCCCCGTTTCGTGTTGTCTGTGTTATTTGCCGCCGCTGTGGCCACTTTGGCGGGCTGCGGGGATGGCGATGGGGGCGAGCCGTCCGTCGCCTCGGTGCGCCTGATCGGTGAGCAAATCATCTCTAACAGCCTGCAAGTTGGTGGCACCTTGGTGGGTGGCCTGTCCGGTATTGACTTCGATGCCGCCAGCAACACCTGGTATCTGGTCAGCGACGACCGCTCCGACAACAACCCCGCCCGCTACTACACCGCCAGCCTGGCCTACACCCAAACCGGCTTCACCAGCGTGCAGGTGAACACCACCGTCAGCCTGAAGCAGGCCAACGGCAGCACCTATCCCAACCGCACCACCGGCGGCCTGGTGGTAGACCCCGAATCCCTGCGGCTAGACCCGCTGAACAACACCCTGTGGTGGACCAGCGAAGGCGACCGCGCCCTGGGGCTGGACCCGTTTGTGGCCCAGATGGGCCGCGACGGCACGCTGCTGGCCACCCTGCCACTGCCCAGCCTGTTCAAGATGAACGCCACGCAGGAAAAAGGTTCGCGCAACAACGGCACTTTTGAAGGCCTGGGCTTCGCGCCCGACGGCCAGTCACTGTGGACGGCGATGGAAGCCCCGGTGTACGAGGACGGCGCACTGCCTACGCCCACCACCCCGGCGGTCACGCGCTTCACCCGCTTCGACCGCGCGGGCAAGGTGCTGGGCCAGTACGCCTATGCGCTGGATGCCATCCCCGCCGCCCCTGCCACCGGCAAAAACGCCGACAACGGCGTTCCCGAAATCCTGCCCCTCAACAGCCACCAGCTGCTGGTGCTGGAGCGTGCCGGGGTGCAACAGGCCGACAGCACCTACAAAAACTATGTGCGCCTGTACATCGTGGATACCGACGGTGCTAGCAACATCGACGGCGTTGCCGCCCTGGTCGGTGCTACCTACACCCCGCTCAAAAAGCGCCTGGTGCAAGACCTGAACACCCTGGGCCTGAGCAAGGTAGACAACATCGAAGGCATGGCCTGGGGCCCTCTGCTGGCCAACGGCAACCGCAGCCTGGTGCTGGTGTCCGACAACAACTTCAACGCCGCCAGCCAGATCACCCAGTTCGTCGCCCTGGAAGTGCTGCCCTGAAAAAAAAGGCCCCTGGCGCAGCAAGCGGCAGGGGCCTAAAAACCCGGGCCACAGGGGTGGCCGGGACACAGGGAGACGAAATGGGGGGAACCGTTTATTCGCTGTCGGTCGAGAAGGTGCGCACGTCGCTGTAGGCATTGGCTACACCGGGCACGGTGCTGGCTACATAGCGGGCCTTGTCTTCGTCGCGCTGGGCGTGCATCCAGCCGTGCAGGGTGATGGAGCCGTTATGGGCGGTCACCGTCACGTCCTGGACATCGCTGCCGAGTTTGCTGCTCAGCGTGGTTTGCACTGCGCTGGCCAGGTCTGCGTCGCTGGTGGCAGCGTGGGCGGGCAGGAAGGCACCGGCGGTCAGGACGAGCAGGGCGGTGGCGGCAATACGGTTGAAAGAGCGTGTCATGGTGAGATCCTTTGGGTTGTTACACCAACATGGGTGCAAAGTGTTGCGGTGAGGTGATCTTCCCAAGCCGGGCCTGCGCCTGTGTGTCGGCCGCAGGCTGCGCGTGTGACAGATGCAATCCAGGGTGAAACCACTGCTACTTTTTAGATAGCTGCTAACGCAGGTTCTATATGCGCCATAGGGCTAAAAGGCTTGTAAATGCCCGCGCAAACAACCCTCCGTGCTTACCCGCCCCCGGCTTCTAAATACCGAACCGTGTCGCAATTGAGCCAGTGGCGACGGGGCGGCGTTTCAAGATGCAGGGCGGCTGGCCTCGGGTGGGGCTGGCACGTTAACCATCCAGGAGACAAAACCCATGTCAAGCAACCGAGGTGTCGTGTACATCGGCCAAGGCCAGGTCGAGGTGCAGTCCATTCCTTTTCCAAAATTAGTCAACCCGCTGGGCCAAGCGGCGGAGCACGGCGTGATCTTGCGTGTGCTGACCACCAACATCTGCGGCTCCGACCAGCACATGGTGCGCGGCCGCACCACCGCCATGTCGGGCCTGGTGCTGGGCCACGAGATCACCGGCGAGGTGCTGGAGGTGGGCCGCGATGTGGAAACCCTCAAAAAAGGCGACATCGTGTCCGTGCCCTTCAACGTGGCCTGTGGCCGCTGCCGCACCTGCAAAGAGCAGCACACCGGTGTCTGCCTGAGCGTGAACCCGTCGCGGGCGGGCGGTGCTTACGGCTATGTGGACATGGGTGGCTGGATCGGCGGCCAGGCCGAATTCGTGATGGTGCCGTATGCCGACTTCAACCTGCTGAAGTTCCCCGACCGGGATCGGGCGATGGCCAAAATCCGCGACCTGACCTGCCTGTCCGACATCCTGCCCACCGGCTACCACGGCGCAGTCACCGCCGGTGTGGGGCCGGGCAGCACGGTGTACGTGGCCGGTGCCGGGCCGGTCGGCTTGGCAGCGGCGGCATCGGCCCGCCTGCTGGGCGCGGCGGTGGTGATCGTGGGCGACGTGAATCCGGTGCGGCTGGCGCATGCGCGCAAGGTGGGCTTTGAGACGGTGGACCTGTCGCAAGACGTGACGCTGGCCGACCAGATCGCCGCCATTCTGGGTACCCCCGAGGTAGACAGCGCCATCGACGCGGTAGGCTTTGAAGCCCGGGGCCACGGCCACGCGGGTTCCCAAGGCGAAGCCCCCGCCACGGTGCTGAATTCGCTGATGGAAATCACCCGCGCAGCAGGCAAGATCGGCATCCCCGGCCTGTACGTGACGGACGATCCGGGCGGTGTGGACAGTGCCGCCAAGAGCGGCGCGCTCAGCCTGCGCTTCGGCCTGGGCTGGGCCAAGTCGCACAGCTTTCACACCGGCCAGACCCCGGTGATGAAGTACAACCGCGCCCTGATGCAAGCCATTTTGTGGGACCGCATCCACATCGCCGACATCGTGGGCGTGCAAGTTATCAGCCTGGACCAAGCCCCCAGCGGCTACGCCGAGTTCGACGCCGGGGTGCCGAAGAAGTTTGTGATTGACCCGCACGGGCAGTTGGCTTGATCCCTAGCCCCCACCAACGATGTGTATATACGCTAGCCCTGCAAGTCCGCAAGCCTGGGGGTGTTCCTAATCCCCGAACTCGTCGCCCAGCTCGCGGGCGCGGTGCTTGGCGGTGTGGATGGCGCGCATGATGATGTTTTTAATGCCGTCCTGCTCCATCGAGGTGATGGCCGCAAAGGTGGTGCCGCCTTTGGAGGTGACACGCTGGCGCAGGATTTCGGGCGGTTCTTTGGACGCGCGGGCCAGGGCCGATGCGCCGACAAAGGTGCCCACCGCCAGCTTGTGTGATTGCTCGCGGCTCAGGCCCATGTCGGCACCGGCCTGGGTCATGGCTTCGATGAACAAAAACACATAGGCGGGCCCCGAGCCAGACAAGGCGGTGACGGCATCCAGTTGCACTTCTTCGTCCACCCACAGGGTTTCGCCGGTGGCGGCGAGCACTTTTTCGATCAGCTTGCGGTCGGGCTCCGACACGGCGGGCCGGGCGTACAGCGCGGTCATGCCCTTGCCGATCAGCGCGGGGGTGTTGGGCATGGAGCGCACGATGCGCTCGGTGCCCAGCCAGTGGGCCATGCTGTCGCTGCGGATGCCGGCCGCTACGCTCAGGTGCAGGGCGTTTTTGGTGTGGAAGCGGGTTTGCAGGGCCGCGTCTTTGAACATTTGCGGCTTCACGGCCCACACCACGGTGCGCGCATGGTCCAGCGCCGGGCCGGGCATTTCATGGGCGGTAATCGCAAAGTCGGCCAGCAGCTTGGCGCGGGCTTCGGCCCAGGGCTCAATCACCACGATGTGGTTGGCGGGCACGCCTTTTTTGACCAGCCCGCCAATGATGGCGCTGGCCATGTTGCCGCCGCCAATGAAGGCAATGTGGTCGTGCGCGGCGGTGTGGCCCCGGCTGCCAAAGTTGGACAGGCCGCCCGATTGGGAAGAGGGGAAATTGGATGTGCCAAAGTTGGAGGGGGCGGATGGGTTCGGTGCCATGGAAAGTCCAGAAATGCGTGGAGAGGGGGCTTATTTACCGTTGATACCAAGCAACTCAACCTCGAACTGCAAGGTGGCGTTGGCCGGAATCACGCCGCCTGCGCCGCGCTCGCCGTAGGCAATGGCCGGTGGGCAGGTGAGCTTGGCTTTGCCGCCGACCTTCATGCGCTGCACGCCTTCGGTCCAGCACTTGATCACGCCGTTCAGGGGAAATTCGATGGGTTCGCCGCGCTTGTAGGAGCTGTCGAACTCTTTGCCGTCAAGGAAGGTGCCACGGTAGTGCACTTTGACCTTGTCGCTGGCTTTGGGGCTGTCGCCGGTGCCGTCTTTCAGGGACCGGTAGACCAGGCCACTGGACGTAACCACGGCCCCGGCTTCTTTGGCAGCCGCAGCGGCATCGGTGGTTTGGGCAAACGAGGCGGTGCTGGCAAGCAGGCAGAACGCGGCGGTGGTCAGGGCAAATTTCACTAAAAACTTTCGGCGGTTGGGTGGATGCACCCATTATTGCGGTTTCTGAATGGATCTTTTCTGCCGCATCCTCAAAAAGGGGGATGGCGCACGAACCATATGCACTAGAAGCTATTTATTTGATAGCATGCAGGCTGGCCCGATATCGCAATCCCAGGAGTTCCTATGCCCGTTTTCGAGTTCGATCTTTTGGTGGTGGGGGGCGGCAGCGGCGGTGTGCGCGCCGCCCGTATGGCGGCCCAGCGCGGAGCCCGGGTGGCGCTGGCCGAGGTGGGCGCGCTGGGCGGCACCTGCGTGAATGTGGGCTGCATCCCTAAAAAGCTCTACAGCTACGCCGCCGGGTATGCCGAAGCGTTTGCCGAGGCAGCCGGCTATGGCTGGCAGGTGGGGCCGCCCACTTTCGACTGGGCTAAGCTCAAAACCCAGCGCGCCACCGAGATCACCCGCCTCAACGGCATCTACCACCAGCTGCTGGTGGGCGCGGGCGTGCAGTTGATCCCCGGCTGGGCCAGGCTGGTGGATGCGCACACGGTGCAGGTGGGGGCGCAAACCTATACCGCCCAGAACATCTTGCTGGCGACCGGCGGCAGGCCCAGCGTGCCGGGTGTTCCCGGTGCTGAGCACGCCGTGGTGTCGGATGCGATGTTCGACCTGGAGCCGTTCCCGCAGCGCCTGCTGGTGGTGGGCGGCGGCTACATCGCCTGCGAATTTGCCAGCATCTTCCACGGCCTGGGCGCGCAGGTCACGCAGGTGTACCGGGGCGCGCAGGTGCTGCGCGGCTTTGACGACGATGTGCGCCATTTTTTAGCCCAGGAGGTGCGCAAGGCCGGGGTCGATCTGCGGCTACAGGCCGATGTGGCCCGCATCCAGCGCACGCCCGACGGGCTGGCGGTGCAGTTGGTCAGCGGCGACACGCTCACCGTAGACCAGGTGCTGTACGCGATTGGCCGGGTGCCGAACGTGCAGGGCCTGGGCCTGGCGGCGGCGGGTGTGGTGCAGGGCAAAGACGGGGCCATCGAGGTCAATGCGCACTACCAAACCTCGGTACCCAGCATTTACGCGCTGGGCGACGTGACGGCGCGCATCCAGCTCACCCCCGTGGCGCTGGGCGAGGCGATGGTGCTGGTAGACCACCTGCTGGGCCCCAAAACCGGCAGCACCGCGCGGCAGATGGACTACGACCTCATCCCCACGGCCGTGTTCACCCACCCCAATATCGGAACGGTAGGCCTGTCGGAGGCCGCCGCCCGTAAGCAGTTTGGCCAAGTCAGCATTTACCGCAGCGAATTCAAATCGCTGCGCCACACCCTGAGCGGCAGCACCGAGCGCACGCTGATGAAGCTGGTGGTAGACGCCGCCACCGACCGCGTGGTCGGCCTGCACATGGTGGGCGCGGACGCAGGCGAGGTGGTGCAAGGCTTTGCCGTGGCCATGCGGGCGGGGGCCACCAAGGCGGTGTTTGACAGCACCATCGGCATCCACCCCACGGCGGCGGAAGAATTTGTGACCATGCGCGAACCTGTCGCACCGGCTATACCCCCTCAACCCACTGCACAATAGGTCCATGCCCTACCTACCCGACTTCATCGCCCCTGCCCGCTTTACCGACCCGGTTGCCGCTTTAGCCCAGGTGCAGTTGATTTACGACCAGCAGATCGCCCACCTGCGGGTGGCCATGCAGCGGTTTGTGGCCGGGGAAACGCTGCCCGGCCATGTGCGCGCCTGCTACCCGTTTGTGCGCATGCACACCGAAACCGTGGCCCACGCGGCGGACCTGGAGGGCGCGCACCTGAGCTACGGCTTTGTGGCCGGGCCGGGCCGGTTTGAAACCACGCTGACCCGGCCTGACCTGTTCAGCGGCTACCTGCTGGAGCAGTTTCGCCTGCTGCTGCAAAACCACCAGGTGGAGCTGGAAATCGGCACCAGCGCCCTGCCGATTCCGGTGCACTTCTCGTTTGCCGAGCACGACCACGTGGAAGGCCAGATGGATGCCAGCCGCCGTCTGCTGATGCGCGACGTGTTTGACCTGCCCGACCTGGCCGCGATGGACGACGGCATTGCCAACGGCACCTACGAGCCCCGCCCCGGCGACCCGCAGCCGCTGGCCCTGTTTACCGCCCCGCGCATCGACTATTCGCTGCACCGCCTGCGCCACTACAGCGGCACCGGGCCAGAGCATTTTCAGAACTTCGTGCTGTTCACCAACTACCAGTTTTACATCGACGAATTTGTGCGCATGGGCCATGCGGCGATGGCCGACCCGGCCAGCGAGTACATCGCCTTTGTGGAACCCGGCAACGTGGTGACCCGCCGTGTCGGCCTGCCCGCCGAGCCGCGCGATGCGCTGGGAGCCGCCCCGCCGCGCCTGCCGCAAATGCCCGGCTACCACCTGGTGCGGGCCGACAGCGCGGGTATCAGCATGGTCAATATCGGCGTGGGCCCGGCGAATGCCAAGAACATCACCGACCACATCGCCGTGCTGCGCCCGCACGCCTGGATCATGGTGGGCCACTGCGCGGGCCTGCGCAACAGCCAGCAGCTGGGCGACTACGTACTGGCCCACGGCTATGTGCGCGAAGACCACGTGCTGGATGAAGAGCTGCCGCTGTGGGTGCCGATTCCCGCGCTGGCCGAAATCCAGATGGCCCTGGAGCAGGCGGTGGCCGATGTCACCCAAATCCAGGGCGCGGCACTCAAAAGCATCATGCGCACCGGCACCGTGGCCAGCACCGACAACCGCAACTGGGAACTGCTGCCCAACAACCAGCCGCAGCGCCGCTTCAGCCAGAGCCGCGCCGTGGCGCTGGACATGGAGAGCGCCACCATCGCCGCCAACGGCTTCCGCTTCCGGGTGCCCTACGGCACGCTGCTGTGCGTGAGCGACAAACCACTGCACGGCGAAATCAAGCTGCCCGGCATGGCCAACCACTTCTACCGCGAACGGGTAGACCAGCACCTGCGCATCGGCATCCGCGCGATTGAGTTGCTGCGCGCCCAGGGCATGAACCAGCTGCACAGCCGCAAGCTGCGCAGCTTTGCCGAAGTGGCATTCCAATAACCTCCAGGCCCGCCTTGATGTTGCTCGACATACCCACCCTGCTGGTGATTGCCACCGCCAATCTGGCGATGGTGTCGCTGGCTTTGCTGCCCATCGTGGGGGCCGGAGCCAGTGCCGCCACCCGCTGTGTGCAAATGTGTCTGGCGGCCCTATTGCTGGGGGCTTTGGCCAGCATCACGGCCGGATCCTTCTGGGCCCCGCTGCTGGCACCGGTGGCTCTGCTGTTTTTTAGCCTGGGCCTGTGGTTGCTGCACCGGGCCTTGGGCAGTTGGTTGGGCCACCGCACGCGCCCCGCCGCCAAGGAAAAACGCCGTCGCCGCCGGGGTGCGTACGCGGGCTTGGACTACCGCTGGTGCGAGCGTGGTTTGCGCCTGCTGGTGGTGGCCGTGCCGCTGGGGTATGCCCTGGGGCTGGCGAGTCCGACATTCCAGTGGGGATGGGCCCACCTGGGTCTGGCCACCATGCTGGTGTTGACGGGCAGTGCCAGCTTGTTTCCGCTGCGGCCTATGGGCCGCGCCTGGCGTTGGCTGCTGTGTGTCTGCCTGGTGGGCTTGGCGGGCGTGTTGCTGGTGCGCGGGCTGGCGGGTGTGTGGGTGCCGCTGTACCTGTCCGATCTGGCCCTGGCCCTGGCCTTGGGGGTCAATCTGGCCTTGGTCGCGGTGGTCGTGGCGCTGCTGACCGCCTGGCGTGACGAGGCCAAAGCCCGCCTGCACAACCTGGCCATGACCGACGGCCTGACCGGCCTGCTTAACCGCCGGGGCTGGCTGGAACGCGCCGAAGGCATGTTTGCCAACGCCATGCGCTACCAGCAGCCGCTGACCCTGATGATGCTGGACATCGACCACTTCAAGCGCGTCAACGACACCCATGGCCACGAGGTGGGCGACAAAGCTCTCAAACTGTTTGCCCGCCTGCTGCGCGAGAGCCGCCGCACCGGCGACCTGGTGGGCCGCCTGGGCGGCGAGGAGTTCTGCATCGTGCTGGCCAACACCCACCGCTCGGCCAGCATTGGCTTTGACCTGCGCCTGCGCACCGTGCTGCGCCAAACGGCCGAGAAGGAGCTGGGTTTTCCGCTCGACTTCAGCGCCGGAGTGGGCGTGCTCAAAGATGGCGACTCCACCCTGGCCGGCCTGCTCGCCCGCGCCGATGCCGCGCTGTACGAGGCCAAAAATACCGGCCGGGGGCGGTTGGTGCAGTCGGGTGGCGGGGCCGGGCTGACGGTGATTTAAGCTAATTATTTAAAAATAATAGCTGCTTGCGCAGGTGGGGTCTGCGCTATATGCCGATTTGATGCCTGAATAACGGTCTCGTCACCGCCGGCATGTAGCCCTTTGGCATTGAACGTGCTTTGGATAAAATTGTTAACCCGCACTTTGGCCCAGACCCCCACGCTGCCGGGGAAGCACAGCGTTCCATCGGCCAACACCAACTTCCAGTACGACAGCACCGTGCCAGGCGCTTGCGGGGCCGTGAATTCCACGCTCAGTTGCATTGTGCCTCCGGGCTCGGTGGTGGGTACGGCAATGCGGGTGCTGGCAGGCACCAGGTTGGGGGCCAGATGCAGGGTTTCGCCGGTGCGCGTCGCCACCACGATCTCCTCGTCCATGCACTGCAAAAAGCGCCCTTCCCAGGGCATGCTGCCCGCGTTTTGCAGTTCCCAGGTTTTGGTGAAACGCTGGCCCGGCAGCACCAGCGCCCCGTCTGGGGCGGTCACATCCCGCAAAAACATGCTGCGGTCACCCTGCTGCTGGGCCCGCTTCACCGCCGGTTTGATGGGCACAGCTTCAAACACCAAATGCAGTATGCGCAAGGGGTGTACTTGCAACACATCCGCCAGCGCCACCACGGTATGCATGGACGGCAGCTTGTCGGGAATGCGGGCCAGGTCGTACAGCGTTTGCCGCCCAATATCCGCCTGTTTGCACAGCTCACTCAGGTTCAGCCCCAACTCCCGCGCCCGTTGGCGCATCCAACTGTCTAGAGTTTCTTGCATGTCGGTGTGTGTCAAAAGGTAAGGGTATGTACGGAAATCTTTACATTGTCTGCCGAAGCGTACAGCTGGACGGCAAGAATGGCGCGGACACGTTGGTTTTCATCCCCTTTCGTGGGTATGGCAGACCCGACCGCACACAGACATCCGTCACAACCTTTACAAATTGGGTACATAAATGCAACAAAAACGATGGATTTCACACCGCGCGGCTGCGGCTGCAATGGGCGCACTGGGCATGGTCTTGGTGGTGAGCTGTGGCGGTGGTAGTGGTGGGAGCGATGCACCGGTAGCCGCCAACAGCACGGTAGCGGGTGCCGCCATCAAGGGAGCGATGGCCAATGCAGAGATCAGCCTGTACAAAACGACTGCCGCAGGCACCCGAGGCGACAAACTGACCACGGTGCCCGCCAGCATCGCGTCCGATGCCTCCGGCAACTACAGCGCCGTCATCAGCGGCTACACCGGCGTAGTGATGGTCGAGGCCAAGGCGGTCGCGGGCACGACCCTGTACGACGAAGCCACGGGCACCACCATCACTCCCGCACTAGGCTTTAGCCTGCGTGCCGTCACACTCGCCACAGCGGGCCAGAACATTACCGTCCAGCTCAATCCGTTTACCGAACTGGCCACCGTCGCCGCACTGGCCAAAACCGGTGGGCTGACCGGCACCAATGTGGCGCAGGCCAACAAAGACATCACCGAGGCGCTGACCTTCGACCCGCTGACCACCGCCGCCGTATTTGATCCCACCAGCAAAGCGCCTAAAAATGCGCTGGCCGCTGCGCTCACTGCCATTTCGCAAATGGCCCAATCCGGCAACCTAGGCTGTGCGGGCGACCAGGCGGCCAAAGTGGCCTGCGTGACCAGCGCCATTGCCGCCCAAGGCATCAACGCCGCCGCCGTACAAGTCGCCTTGCAAACCCAGCTGGATGCGGTCGTGGCCGCGAATGGCTTAACCACCGTCGCCATCACTGTGCCGTCGGGCACACCGGTCATCGAGAGCGGCATCATCGCAGCCAAATTGCTCATCGGTACCTTGCGCAGCAACATCAAGGCGCTGGATGCCAGCGATATGTCGCTGCACACCGAGTTACAGGCAGTGGCCGATGACCTGAAAAACCGCACCGCACCAGTGGGTCAGTCCACCATGCGGGCTATGCATATTGCGCAAAACGCGGCGCAGTTTTGGTACGACGTGGTGCAAAACACCAATGCCACTTTTGTCGCCAGCCGGACGTTTCATGAAGGAAGCTGTGGCTTCTACAGCGATACCAGTTACAACGTGCTAGCTACCTCCAGGGCCGATGCCTTGTATGTAGCTTGCGGTACCAATGCACAGTTTGTAGACCCCAGCAATGCACAGGGCTACTACCATGCCTGCACGGCAATAGGCGAGGTGTGCAACACCGTATGGACGACCCGCGTGCGCCTTCACCCTAACGCAAACGATGCCACCCAATTTACGGTGTACACCCAGACCCGCAAGGCAGTGCGTGTGGCATCTGCCATCACTGCGGGTGTCGTCAGTAGCACCATCGAAACCAGAACCGCTTTCGGCGCAGACTTCCCGGGCAATGCGGCCACCCTGATCTTGCAGCGCGACAGCACTGGGCAGGTAAATGCGGTCAATCTGGCGGGCGAGCTGGCTCCGGCATTTGACATCAGCGACTGGTCTTACAGCTACAACTCCACCACCAACACGGGATTCTCCATTCCGCCTGTTGCCACGGTGCTGGGCGACAAGCACAACGTCACCCTGGCAGGCACGCTGACCAATGCCAGTGGCCTCTACACCCTGGCCGCTGCGGGCTCCATCGATGTGATCAAGAACGGCGCACTGGAGACCAAGCTAGAACTGTTGGCAGGCTCCTTCCTGACGGCCCGTGAAGGCACCACCACCGCCACTGCACAAGATGGCAGCGAGGCCCTGCGGCTCAAGCTCAAGGCCAGTACCGCCGGTAGTGCGGTGGCAGGCGACTTCACGCTGAGGGCTTTTACTTGGGATGCCGACCAGGCCAAGTACCTGCCCACGGCGCTTGCCTTCACGGGCAGCATCCAGCGCAATGGCGTGAACTTCTTTGAGGGTACGTTCACCGCCTCCAAGCCGGACTACGCCGCATTCCACGCCAACCAGGCCCGCAGCACGACCAACGTAGAAAAGACCGGTGCCAGCTTTACAGGCAAGGTCACCATTGCGAACCGGCCCGTGCTGAATCTACAGTTGTCGGCCACCCACCACGACAAGGGCAGCAGCACCGACACCACTGTCACCGGCCAGTACGCGCAGGGCTCAGTCACGATCAATGTCGAGGGTGCCAGCAACGCTGCGTCCAATATCTTGACCCTGACCAGCACCAACGGTGTCAAGGTGGTGGTGGACAAATCCACAACGCTCTACCCGCTGACCAAGGGCAGCACCGCTGTGGGCCAATTCAACAGCAACAACAGCCGTGTGGATTACGCCGACGGTAGCTTTGAACAGTACTAAGCGCGTCTTAACCCCCTGACCAACGCCCGCGCTCTGCGGGCGTTTTTTCTATTTCAACATGCAATATTTTTCTGCGCGACTGGCAGGGGCCGTCCTGGCTCTGATCGCTCCCTGCACCCACGCCCAAGACCTTGCCGTCTGGCAACCCCAGGATGCCGCGCCCGCATGGAAAGTTGGCACCTCACTGGCCGAAGAATCGGTAGGCCAAGGCCTGCCAGTACTGGCCCTGGCCCGTGACGACTGGCCCCGCTACGGCGTAGACACCACCCAGCCCGGCCACGCCTGGCGCAGCATCCGCGCGGACGTGTACGCCATCCATCCCAACGGCTGGCGCGTGGGGGCATTGCTGCGGGCCGAAGCCTGGGTGCAAGGCAACGCCGATGCCGTGGCCTTGGCCAGCACGATTGCCTTGAAGCAAGACCCCACCAGCACCCGTACTTATGCAGCCGACATCAGAGCGCAGGGCTGGGTGGGCCGGGGCATACAGGTTGGCACACCCTGGTGGAACCTGCCCGCCACGGAAGCCTGGCAGTGGCACGCCGATGCAGAGTTACTGCAACTCACCAAGCTGCGTCGCGATGAAATCAGCGGCATGGCGCAGTACCAAAACGGCGGAAGCTATACCTTTGATGCGCACCGCACGCGGTCCAACTCCGGCGACACGAGCCCATTTTTAGCCGCACCTAGCACGACTGGGCAAGGCGCTACCGTGTCGCTGGCTCTGCGCGGTCAGCCCGCTGCCCACTGGCGCGTGCAACTGCGCGCCGACGACCTAGCGTCGCGCCTGCGCTGGCCTGGCATGCCCACCGAAATCAGCCTCCTGAATTCTCAGGCCACCACCCGCGCACCCGATGGTTCGCTGGACTACGGCCCCGCTGTTCAGGGCCAGGTGGGGCTGCGCCAACTCAACACCAAGATTGGTACGCACTGGCAAGCCCAGGCCGCGTGGATCGCTTTCGCTGACAGCGGCAATCCTGGATCCATCACCCTGCGCGCGGGCCGTAAGGCCGGCATTACCCAGGGTTGGCTGGGCTGGGACAGTGGCGGCACGGGCGGTTGGCGCTGGGCAGTTGCGGCTGATCCGGTACTACGGGCTGCCAGCCTGGAGCTGTGGTGGGGCGGTTTGCACGTGTCTGCGGGCACGGATGCCAAAGGCCTGCGCTCGCATTACCGGCGCTTGCACGCGGGCTACGAGGTCGCGCTGTAGCGCCTGCCGCCCATACTCCTAGTACCGATTGCTCGCCGGCTCCACCCCCAGCAACGCCGCCTTCAAGCCATAGTCTGCCGGGCTGCTGCCGACCCAGATACCCAGCACCATGCTAAAAAACTCGGCATCGCCCACCGGGCTGCCTTGGGGCTGGCCGCCGATGAAAAACTGTGTGCCTTGGCCGGGGATGAACTGCATGGCAAAGGTGTCGCCGGGGATCAGCTTGCTGCGGCCCGAGAAAATTTCGATCAGCCGGTTGGCCGAGACGGTGTGCTTTCGCGCTAGCTCTTTCGGGGAGTTGGCCGACAGCCCTTTCATAAAGGCCAGCCCCAGATCGGTACCGGTGATCTCGCGCAGGGCGGTAAAGCGCAGCAACTTGGGGCCGGGCAGCGCCAGCAGCTCTTCGGGCGTGCTGACCTTGCGCGGCGTGTACAAGGCCATGTCGTAGACCTTGAACACCACCCGAAAGCGGGTGCCTGCGCCGTTCAGCACCAGCGGTGTGCCTTGCACCTGGGCTTCGGCGGCGAAGGGGGTGTTGGGGGTGGCCTGGGCGGGCCCGGTCAGCAGGCTGGCGGCGACCGCGAGGGCTAGAAGGGCGGGGCGCTGGGCGCTAAAGAGGCGGGGCATGGTGGGGGTCTCTGGTGGATGAGGTGGGTGCCACATCCTCCGCGATGCAGTCTATTTTGTCATCCCCATTTTTATGTATGAAATTGGCATTCTGCGCATATCCCACCTGCGCGAGAAGCTATAAATTTAATAGTTTTTAGTGCCCATCGTTTGGAGCGAAGGGTGCAGCTCTGCGCGCATGCGCGGCAGGTGCTGCGGGTACTGGCGCTGTAGGAAGTCCACCATGCCCTCGCGCACATCGCAGCGCACCCGCCACAGCAGGTCGGCGTTGGCGGCGGTGACTTCCAGGCGGATTTGCACGCCGTGGTCGGCGGTGTCGGTCACGTCCAGCTTGCAGTGGCGGCCGTCCCAGGCGGGGGACGCGGCGCAAATGCGCTGTGCCTCGGTGCGCAGTATCTGCATCGGCATGCCGTAGTCCACCCACACAAAGACGGTGCCAATCAGCTCCGGGTTGCGCCGGGACCAGTTTTGGAACGGGTTTTCAATAAACCATTGCAGCGGAATAATCAGGCGCCGCTGGTCCCAGATTTTCAGCACCACGTAGGTGCCGGTGATCTCTTCCACCCGGCCCCATTCGCCCTGCACGATCAGCACGTCATCCATGCGCAGCGGCTGGCCCAGGGCGATTTGCAGGCCCGCCAGCAGGTTGCCCAGCACCGGCCGCGCGGCCATCCCCACAATGATGCCGACCACCCCGGCGGACGCGAGCAGGCTGGCACCAAACTGCCGGGCCTCGGGAAAGGTCATCAGCATGGCGGCCAGCCCGGTGACCAGGATGCCGATGACCAGGGTATTGGCCAGCACCTTGGCCTGGGTGTGGACGCGGCGGGCGTTCAGGTTGTCTTCTACCTGCAAAGGGTACGCGGCCATGAGGCCCTGGGTGGCACCCCGCACCACGCGCAGACCCAGCCAGGTCAGGCAGGCCAGCAGCAACAGCACGTTGGCGTGGCGCACATCGGCAATCAGCGGAAAGTTGCGTGGCGCAATTTGCCAGACGGCTTGCAGCGCAATCAGCGGCAGTACGCAGCGGGTGGGTGCATGGCAGGCGTGGGCAATGCGGGAGGCCAGCGGCAAGCTGCGCGTGATGCGCCGGAGCAAGGCCGCGCCCACGGCATGCAGCACCAGCGCCAACACCACGGCGACACCGGCAGCCAGCAAAATGCGCAGCGCCGAATCGTCGGCCCAAGACGTTAGCTGGTTCACCCCCAGGCTCCACACTTCGTGTTTCCGCCACCCCCCTTGCAGGGGGCGACCCCAGTGGCCCGGCAGAGCCGGTTCCACGGGTTCTTGGACGACGAACCGTTGTGCTCGTTATGGGGTGGTATGCCGTGGCGCTGCATGGGGTTTTATGCGGTGCGGGGCTTGACCAGCGCGGCGGCCTGCTTGGCGTGGGTGCGGGCCACTTCCACATCGGCATCAAAGGCCAGCGCCACGCCCATGCGGCGCTTCACAAAGCTCTCGGGCTTGCCGAACAGGCGGATGTCGGTGTTGGGCACGCGCAGCGCCTCGGCCACACCGTCAAACACAATGCCCTGCGCATCCACGCCGCCATAGATCACCGCGCTGGCACCGGGCGACTTGAGCGCGGTGTTCACCGGCAGGCCCAGGATGGCGCGGGCGTGCAGTTCAAACTCGTTTTGCCACTGGGTACACAGCGTGACCATGCCGGTGTCGTGCGGGCGTGGGCTGACCTCGCTGAACCACACATCGTCGCCTTTCACGAACAGTTCTACGCCGAACAGGCCTTGGCCGCCCAGGTTGTCGGTCACGGCCTTGGCGATGTCGCGCGCGCGTTGCAGTGCGGCCGACGGCATGGGGTGCGGCTGCCAGCTTTCCACATAGTCGCCGCTGACCTGGATGTGGCCGATGGGCTCGCAGAAGTGGGTTTCCACCGCGCCATCCGCGCCCAGGGCGCGCACGGTGAGCAGGGTGATTTCGTAGTCAAAGTCGATAAAGCCTTCCACGATGACGCGGCCGTGGCTGACGCGGCCACCGGCCATCGCATAGTCCCAGGCGGTCTTCACATCGGCCGGGCCGCTGATCTTGCTTTGGCCCTTGCCGGAGCTGCTCATCACCGGTTTGACGATGCAGGGGTAGCCAATTTTGCTGTCCACTGCGGCTTGCAGCTCGGCCAGCGAATCGCAGAACACGTAGGGGCTGGTCGGCAGGCCCAGTGTTTCGGCTGCCAGGCGGCGGATGCCCTCGCGGTCCATGGTCAGGCGGGCGGCGCGGGCAGTAGGGATCACGCGCACCGTGCCCGCCGCCTCCAGCTCTTCCAGCATGGGGGTGGCGATGGCCTCGATCTCGGGCACCACCAGGTGCGGGCGCTCGGCTTCGATCAGGGCCTTGAGCTGGGCCGGGTCGCTCATGGTGATGGTGCGGGCGTGGTGCGCCACCTGCTGGCCGGGGGCGTTGGCGTAGCGGTCTACGGCAATGGTTTCCACGCCCAGGCGTTGCAGGGCGATCAGGACTTCTTTGCCTAACTCGCCGGAGCCGAGCAGCATGACTTTGGTTGCAGAGGGAGACAGGGGGGTGCCGAAAGTGGTCATGGGAGAGGGCGCGCAGAGCGCCAGATAAGTGTGCCGAAGGGTGGGAATTTACCGCATGCTGCGGGCGCACCGGTTTGGGATAAGGCTTGCGTGCAGTCCGGAACTTGTGTCTTCTTGTAACTTTGTGGCCCAATGGCGGGCGGTTTAACCATCCACCCAAAAAATTAAACATGAAGACAACTCACTCAATGGCTATTGCCGTGCTGCTGGCCACAGCTGGTCTGGCAGCCCAGGCGCAGATTTTGATCGGGCAGACCAGCGGATTTACCGGCGCGGTGGCGGCGGGGGTCAAGGAGACGCTGGCGGGGGCCATGCTGCACTTTGACCGCGTCAACGCCAAGGGCGGTGTGGGCGGCCAAAAAATTGAGCTGCTGTCGATGGACGACAAGTTCGACCCCGCGCTGGCCGCTGAAAACGCCCGCGAGCTGATCGAAAAGAAAAACGTTGTGGCCTTATTTCTGACCCGTGGCACACCCCACACCGAGGCCATCCTGCCCTGGCTGGAGAAACACCGCGTGCCCCTGGTCGGGCCCTCGACCGGGGCGATGGTGCTGCACCAACCGCTGAAAAAATATGTTTTCAATGTGCGCGCCCCCTACCAGCGCGAGGCCGAGAAAGCCATTACCCACCAGGCCAGCATCGGGCTGGTGAAGATCGCCGTGATCTACACCGACGACAGCTTTGGCGAAGACGCCCTCATCGGGGCGAAAAAAGGTTTGCAAAAGGCCAAGCTGGAGCCAGTGGGCTTGTACAAGTTTGACCGCAACAAGCCTGATTTTTCGGGCATCGTGCCCGAGGTGGTGAAGGCCGGTGCCCAGTCGGTGCTGCTGGTGGCCTCGGGCACGAATGCGGTGGCGGCCATCCAGGCGCTGCGGGCAGCAGGCAGCGCGGCGCAGTACGTCACCTTGTCCAACAATGCCACGGCGGGCTTTGTGAGCAGCCTGGGAGCCCAGGCCCGGGGGGTGATCGTGAGCCAGGTGTTTCCCCAGTCCCTGTCGTATGGGCTGGTCAAGGAGCTGACCGATGCCGCCCATGCAAAAGGGCTGACCGATATCAGCCCGGCCATGCTGGAAGGTTTTACGGCCGCCAAGGTGTTGGTCGAAGCCCTGCGCCGCACGACCGGCAAACCCACCCGCGCCAGCCTGCAAGCCGCGCTAGAGGGGATGGACAAGTTTGACCTGGGTGGGCTGGAGATTGGCTTTAGCCCCAGCGACCATTCCGGGCTGGACTTTTCCGACCTGTCGATCATCGGGGCCAACGGCAAGTTCCAGCGCTAGCTTTAGATGCTATTAATAGAATAGCTACTAACGCATTTGCTATATGCGCTAATGGCCTATTTCTTATAAATTTATCGCCTACGCACCCGGCGCTGTGCACTGCGCGCATGGGGCAGCCAGCCGTGCCAGTGCCAGCGCGCCCACATCAGCAGGCCGCGCACCCATTCGTCGGCGGCGTAGGCGATGAAGATGCCGGGCAGGCCGAAGCGGTGGCCCAGAAAGTACGAGCCGCAGCCCAGCACCAGCGCGAACGAGCCCAGGCTGGCGGCCACCGGGTAGATCACATCGCCGGTGGCCCGCAGTGCGCCCGTGACGATCAGGTTGAAAGCCCGGCCACTCTCCAGCAGCACGGCAATCCACAGCAGGGTTTGCGCCGCATCAATCACCTGCGGGTCTTTGGTGAATACGCGCATCAGCCACGGAGCTGCCAGCGCCGCCAGTACGGCCATGCTGCCCGAGGCCATCAGCCCATTGCGCAGACCCTTGCGCACCAGCGCATGCGCCTGGCTGAACTGGCCCGCGCCCACCAGCCGCCCAACCATGATTTCGCAGGCCCAACCAATCGCCAGGCTGATCAGCAGCACGTAACGCAGCAGTTGCAAGGTATAGGCATGGGTGGCCAGTGCCACCACGCCCAGCCGTGCAGCCCCGGCCAGCGACACCATGAAGGCGGCGCGGTAGCCCAGCTCGGCACTGGCCCCCGGTACGCCGATGCGCAGCACCGGCCCCAGCACGCGCCATTGCAGCACCCACCAGTGGCGGGCGGTGGGCACCAGGGCCATGCGCTTGCGCCACAGCACCAGGTGCAGCCCCAGGCCCACGGCGCGGCTGACCAGCAGCGCCACCGCAAAACCGTACAGGCCCAGCCCTTCCCACGGGCCCACGCCTAGCATCAGCGGCACGGCCAGCGCCAGGTGGGTGCAGTGCATCACCACCATCACCTTGAGCGAATCGCGCACATGCAGATGCGCCCGCAGGATGGCGGCCATGGTGAGGTTGTAGCCGTCCAGCAGCGCGGCCGGGGCCAGTAGCTGGATGTAGGGTCCGGCCAGCGGCAAGATTTCTGCGGGGGCGTTCAGCACATCCAGAATCCAGTCGTTGCCCAGCACCAGCACAGCCACCACCAGCAGCCCCGCCCAGGTACACGCTCCCAGGCCCGCCAGCGCGGTGCGCCGCACCTGTTCCACCTGCTGGCCGCCCAGTAGTTGGGTAATCACCACGCCCATGCCGATGGCCAGCACCCGGAAGATGACGTACAGCGTTTCCAGCACCTGGTTGGCCAGCCCCAGGCTGCCGGCCGCACCGTCTGACGTGTGCGAGGCCAGCCACAGCCCGGCAATGATGACGGTGTAACCGAGCAAGAATTCGCCAAAGATGGGGCCAGCGATGGCGTTGAGCCGGGGGCGTTCTGGGAGGTGCATGGGGCGTGCAAATAGGGGACACACACCGGGGCGCAACGCGCTGCCCAGACGATGGCGTATAGCCATGATAGAGCAGCCCCCGCTCTGTATAGGCACCTGCTGCAAGAAAAATAGCGTACAAAAAAGGGTGCCCTAAGCACCCTTTTTTTGTTCCCCATTCACGTAAAACAACTTTCAAAGGTCGGGGTGCTCTGCACCCGAGTCCATGCAAGTTGGCAGGCGATCAGGCTTGCTTTTGACGCTTGCGGGCCGCCACCATGCCGACCAGAGCCATACCGACCAACAGCAGCGAGGCGGGCTCGGGCACGTTGTTGGTGCTGGCCAGCAAGCCCACTTGGCGCAGGTTGTTGCCCACATATTGCAGGTAGTCGGTGGTTGCAATATCGGTGATGCCGATGAACAGGGAGTGGCCTGCATTCACCAGGTTGGTGAACTGGAATTCGATGTCGTTGCTGCCTTCGTGCAGGATCATCTGGGCATTGATGCCGCCGCTGCCGTTGCCATATTCGCTGCCGCTCCAGTTCAGGATGAATTCGCGGGAACCAACTGCACCGGAGGTGACTGCCGTTACGCTGGTGATCCAGTCCATCCAACCCAGGGAAATGCTGTTCGACATGCCAGGGGCCGTGCCGTTGCAGCAATAGGCCCCTGCATTGCTGGACGAAAAGCCCACCAAGCCGTTGGTGGACACCCACAGGGAGTTGTAGCTGTTGCCAAAAAAGTTGAAGCTAAACGGCAAGGCCACATTGGACGCTGCGTCGTCGTCACCACTCACGATGTTGGTGGCACCAGCCATGTTGCGCTGGTCGTAGCTAGTGGTGGTACCGGTGTAACCAAAGCTGTCGGTACTGGTCCAGGGCGTAGCGGATGCCGAGAAGGTTGTCAAAGCCAAAGCCAGCATGCCGAAGAGATTGCGAAATTTCATGGGGGTTTTTATATATGTAAATTTGGAACACGGGGAACATGTAACAAATAGCAAACAATGTGCCACAAATGTAAGTTATTGTTTCCAATGGGTATTTAGAAAAATAAGTAACGAAGCAGTAACAAGTTGTAATTAATACCGACACATCGGACGGAAATAAGTCACAGTTTTTGACCTTCACCCCGACCTAGGCAGCGCATCCTCGCGCAACATATCTGCGGCCTTTTCAGCCAGCATGGTGGTGGCCGCCGTGGTGTTGGCGCTGACGATGCGCGGCATGATGGACGCGTCCACCACCCGCAGCCCGGCCATGCCGTGGACCCGCAGGCGGGCATCCACTACATCCTGGTGTTCCCCATTTCCCCCAGGGCCCATGCGGCAACTGCCCACCGGGTGGTACACCGTGTCGGCGGTCTCGCGCAGAAAAAGTTCCAGTGCTACGTCGCTTTGGGCCTGGGCCGAACGCTCGCGCCCGCCCCAGGCTGCCAGTGCGGGCTGGGCGCAGATGCGCCGTACCTGATGGAACCCGCGCCGCAGCCGTTCCATATCTTCCAATGCGCCCAGAAAGTTGGGGTCGATCCGGGGCGGGGCCAACGGGTCTTTGCCGTTCAGGCGCACGCTGCCCCGGCTGGCCGGTTGCAGCACGCAGATGTGCACCGAGTAGCCGTGGCCCCACAGCGTCTTGCGGCCATGGTCGGCCAGTTGGGCGGGTACAAAGTGCAGTTGCAGGTCGGGTTGGGGCTCGTCGGGCTGGCTTTTGAGGAAGCCCCCGGCTTCGGCCAGGTTGCTGGTCAGCAGGCCACTGCGGTCGCGCCGCCAGTCCCGCACGCCCTGGGCGATGCGGGCGATGCCGCCAGGGGATATGCCCCATACATCCTGCGACTGCGCGGTTTTCACCACCTGCACCACGTCCACATGGTCGTGCAGATGCTGGCCCACGCCGGGCAGGTGGTGCACGGTGGCGATGCCATTGGCCAGCAGCTGCGCGTGGTCGCCAATGCCGGACAGCATCAGCAGCTGCGGCGACTGCAAGGCCCCGGCGCACAGCAGCACCTCACCCTGGGTGCGCAGCTGTTTCAACAGTCCGTCCTGCATGAATTCCACGCCCACGGCGCGGCGGTTTTGGGTCAGGATGCGGGTGGTATGGGCCCCGGTAAACACCTGCAAATTAGGCCGCGCCAGGTGGGGCGTGAGGTAGGCCTTGGCTGCGCTACAGCGCTCGCCGTCTTTTTGCATTACCTGGTACAGGCCCACGCCCTCTTGGCCTGCGCCGTTGAAGTCGCTGTTGGCGGCAAACCCGGCCTGCATGGCAGCCTGTACAAAGGCCTGGCTGGCAGGGTTGGGGCTTGGCAGATCGGTGACGTGCAGCGGGCCGTCGGCCCCGTGCCAGGCATCCGCACCCCGGCTATTGCGCTCGGCCTTTTTGAAATACGGCAGCACATCGGCATAACCCCAGCCGGGGTTGCCCTGGGCCGCCCAGAAGTCGAAATCCGCAGGCTGGCCGCGCGTGTAGACCATCGCATTGACGGAGCTGCTGCCGCCCAGCACCCGGCCCCGGGGCTGGTAGCCGCAGCGTCCGTTCAGCCCCGGTTGCGGCACAGTGTGGAAGCGCCAGTGCACTTGGCCGGTGCGCGCCAGCAGCGCGATGCCCGAGGGGCACTGCACCAGGGCGCTGTGGTCGCTGGGGCCGGATTCCAGCAGGGCTACGTGAATGGATGGATCTTCACTGAGCCGCCCGGCCAGCACGCAGCCCGCTGCGCCTGCGCCGATGATGATGTAGTCGAACATAAGGGCTGTAAGGAGAGACGCGGATGACCGCTTTATGATGTTTGTTGCAGAGCGACCTTACCGCACCTCCCACTCATTTTTACCGCCTGGAGTCCCCAATGAGCAGCAGCATTTTGAAAATAGAGACCGTCGGCATCGTCGGCGCAGGCACCATGGGCAACGGCATCGCGCAGACCTGCGCAGCGGCGGGCTTGCAGGTGGTGATGGTGGACATCAGCGACGAGGCGGTGGCCAAGGGCCTGGCCACCATCGCGGGCAGCCTGGACCGGTTGATCAAAAAAGACAAGCTCTCGTTTGAGGATAAGGCCACCATCCTGGGCCGCATTAAAGGCTCCACCCAGTACGACGACTTCACATCCGTCCAGCTGGTCATCGAAGCCGCCACCGAAAACTACGCCCTCAAGGTCAAGATCGTGCAGCAGCTAGACGCGCTGCTGGCCCCCGAAGTGCTGATTGCCTCGAACACCTCGTCGATCTCCATCACCAAGCTGGCGGCCGTCACCAAGCGGCCCGACCGCTGCATCGGCATGCATTTCTTCAACCCCGTGCCGTTGATGGCGCTGGTGGAGATCATCCGGGGCCTGCAAACCAGCGATGCCACGCATGACGCGGTACACGCGATGGCGGCAGTGCTGGGCAAAACCCCCATCACCGTGAAGAACGGCCCCGGCTTCGTGGTCAACCGCATCCTGATGCCGATGGTCAACGAGGCGCTGTTCGTGCTGGCCGAGGGCGTGGCCACGGCGGAAGACATCGACGCGGGCATGAAACTGGGCTGCAACCAGCCCATCGGTCCGCTGGCCCTGGCCGACATGATCGGGCTGGACGTGTGTTTGGCGGTGATGGAGGTGTTCTTGACCGAATTCGGCGACAGCAAATACCGCCCCTGCCCGCTGTTGAAAGAGCTGGTGGCGGCAGGCCGGTTGGGGCGCAAGACGGGGCAGGGCGTGTATACCTACTAAGCCGAACCAACGGCGCACTTCGGTGCGTCAATAAACTAAATTGTACAAAATTTAATTGCGTACTATAATTCAACCCATGCCAACCAAAACCTTCACCGCCGACCAGTCCTTGCAGCTGGACAACCAGCTCTGCTTTGCGCTGTATTCCGCGTCGCTGGCCATGACCAAGCTGTATAAGCCACTGCTCAAAACCCTGGGGCTCACCTACCCGCAGTACCTGGCGATGCTGGTGCTGTGGGAGCGCGACGGGCTGATGGTGTCCGAGCTGGGCGAGCGCCTGTACCTTGACTCCGGCACGTTGACCCCGCTGCTCAAGCGCATGGAAACCGCAGGCTGGATCAGCCGCCAACGCGATGTGCAAGACGAGCGCCGGGTGTTCATCACCCTGACATCGGCGGGCCGCAGCCTCAAGACCGAAGCCACCAAAGTGCCGCCCTGCATCCTTAGCGCCACCCAGTGCACGTTGCCCGAAATTCTTTCTCTCACGCAGCAAGTCCAGGCACTGCGTGAACGTATGACGACGACCGCCTGACATCCTCTTTTCAACCCAAGGAAGCACCATGCCTACCAAACTCGACAAAGTGATCTACACCGCCCACGCCCACACCACCGGCGGCCGCGACGGCCAATCGGCTAGCAACGACGGCCTGCTGGCGGTCAAGCTCTCGCCCCCCAAAGAAATGGGCGGCGCAGGCACCGGCACCAACCCCGAGCAATTGTTTGCCGCAGGCTACTCGGCCTGCTTTATGGGTGCGATGAAGCACGTGGCGGGCATGAAGAAGATTGCTATCCCTGCGGATGCATCCATCGACGCATCGGTAGACATCGGCCCCATCCCCGCAGGCTTCGGCATTGCCGCCAAGCTGGTCATCAACCTGCCCGGCATGGACCGCGCTGTGGCCCAGGATTTGGTCGACACCGCCCACGGCGTGTGCCCCTACTCCAACGCCACCCGTGGCAACATCGAAGTCGAATTGGTTATTGCGTAAGCCTTAATGTGAAAGTTAGCCCCACGTAGAAAAGCCCGCATCGGCGCAATGCCAGTCAGTTAACGCTGACTGGCATTTTTTTCGTTGGGAATTTGGAAGCGCGTTTTTTGACGACACGGGGGAAGCTGCGCTCGGTGCGACGAGGCGGTAGCACGAAGTGTCGGGACTGCGTGTAGGCGATCAACACGCCCCACAGCTCCTGGCGCACCAGCGCGGGCTGCTTGCTGCGCAGCACCGGCTCGCCCGCCTGGCAAGAACGCGGCAGAGAAGTACGCCCGGTCGAACAGGGTGAGCGAATGGTCTTCGCCCCGCAGCTGCGCTGCCAGCGTCAATTCGCCGCAGTCCATGGCGCCGAGCTTGGTGTCGAGCAATTCATGGCTGTGGGTGTCCATCAGGCAGGTGGCGCGGATCTGCGGCCAAGGCGAGGAGCCATGCTGGTTGCTACAGCTGCCCAAATCCGCTCGATTCTGCGGGCTATCCGGAACCGACCAGACCACCCCGTCCACGGCCAGCACGCGCAGGGGTTGCTGTGGATTCACCGCTGCTCGACTCCAGGCCTGGGTGAGCAGGTCGAATAGTTCGGCCAGGGGCTCTTCGCCCAGGCGCTGACGGGCCTGTACGCTGGCACTCGGCGCGGGCAGCGCTTGTCCGTCCAGGCTCAAATCCAGCTGCTGCACCACCTGCCACAGCGGCCGATCTCGAAACAGCGCCAGTCCAATGACCAGCCACACCGCATGCTCGGCAGGCAGCTTGCGCCGCCGGATCAAGGCCTTGCCGCTGGCCGCAAGTGCCTGCGCAATCCAGGCCGGGTCTATCAACGCGCTGAGTTCCTCAAGCCGATCGGGAACTCGCTCAAGGGTCTCGCGCAGGGCGCTTTCAAATAGGCTCAAAGGGAACGTGTTGAACACGTTCCCTTTTTACTGGATCAGATCGCCTCGGGGCTTAACTGACTGGCATTGCTCCAGCCGGAGGGCTTTTCTACGTGGCAGGCGTGTCCAGACGACTAGCGCATCAACACCCAGCGCACGCCGCTGCTTAACCCATCCACCAGCGCCACCAGCACCAGCATGGCGACCAGCACGGTGCTGGTCTGGGGCATCTGGAACAAGCCCATGTGGAAGGCCAGCATCTGGCCCAGGCCGCCTGCGCCCACCACGCCCAGTACGGCGGCGGCGCGGATGTTGTTTTCCCAGCGGTACAGGGTGTAGCTGACCAGCTGCGGCAGCACCTGGGGCAGGCTGGCGTAGAGCAACACCGGCACGGCAGCCACGCCGCGTGCCCGCAGGGTCTGGGCCGGGCCGTCGGGGGCGTTCTCTAAGCTCTCGGCAAACAGGCGGCCCAGCACGCCGGTGGTGTGCAGCGCCAACGCCAGCGTGCCCGCAAACGGCCCCAGCCCGGCGGCGACCAGCAGCAGCGTAGCCCAGACCAGCTCGGGGATGCTGCGCAGCGCGTTCAGCAGCGCCCGCGTGGGGGCGCGCCAGAGGGCGCTGTCATCCGCGTGGGTTTTGCTGGCGGGTAGGGCCAGCGCCAGGCCGCAGACCACCGCTAGCAGCGTGCCCAGGGCCGACATGGCCAGGGTCTCCAGCGTGGCGGTCAGCAGCTTGCGCAAAAAGGCGGGCCGGGTGTCGGGCACCAGCAATTCGCCGATAAAACGGCCCATGCGCTGCAACGCGTCGGTGGAAAGGAATTGGGCCCACTGCAAATCCAGCGTGGCAAAGCTCAGTGCCACTAAGGCCACCACGCCAATGGCGAACCACAGGGCCTTGGAGCGGGCGTGGAACAAGGCGGGCGGCAGCTTGTACGTTTCGTTGGCAGCCTGTTTCATGCCAAGCCTTTGCGCAGCCAAGCACTGGTGTAATCCGCCAGCCACACCAGCCCCATGAACACCAGCAGCATGGTGCTGACCTCGGCACCAACGAACATCTTCATCGACGCGTCCATGTGCTGGCCCAGGCCGCCTGCGCCCACAAAGCCCAGCACGGCAGACGAGCGGATGGCGCATTCCCAGCGGTAGACGGTGTAGCTGGTCAGCTCGCCCGCGTTTTGCGGCAGCAGGCCGTAGAAAAAAGCTTGCAGCCGCCCGGCACCCACGCGCAGCAGGGCTTGCGTAGCGGCGGGTTCACCGGACTCCAGAATCTCGGCGTATACCTTGCCGAGCATGCCTGCGTAGGTCAGCGCAATTGCCAGCACGCCGGAGGTGGGGCCCAGGCCCACCACGCGCACAAACACCAGCGCCCAGACCAGCTCGGGCACGCTGCGCAGCAGCACCAGCAGCCAGCGCACCGCCAGCCGCACGGCGGCGCCCAGCGGGGCCATGCGTCCGGTCAGCGCAGAAATCGACAGCACCCGCACTGACAGCAGCGTCAGCGGCACGGCCAGCAGCAGCGCCAGGGTGATGCCGGCCGTCGCCATCGCCACGGTGCGCCAGGTTTCCACGGCCACGGTCCACAAAAATCCTGGTTCCAGCTTGGGCGGAAAGAAGTCGGCCACAAAGCGCAGCGTGGGCCGCAGGCTGTCGGGCTGCAGCAGCACCCAGGGCTGGAACTCGGTCAGCACCAGCAGCGGCCACAGCAGCACGGCGGCAGCCAGCAGCCAGAACAGGCGGCTGTGCCAGGCCGGGTCTCTGGTGGAATGTGGGGTTATCGGCAATGCATCACCACCGGGGCAGTAAGCAGCGGCGGCGATGGCTCCGGCGCAGGCCCGGTCAGCTCGTCCAGGTGCTGGGCGTACAAGCTGTGCAGACGTTCGCGGGTCACCTGGGCGGCGGGCAGGTCGAACACGATGGCCCCCTCGCGCAGACCCAGGATGCGCGGGAAATGCGCCAGCGCCATGTCCACGTGGTGCAAGCTGGTGATGAGCGTAGCCCCGCGTGCCTGGGCGGCGCTAGTGAGCGCCAACATGGCCTGCGCGGCGCGGGCCGGATCGAGGGCCGACAGCGGTTCGTCCACCAGCCAGAGCCGGGCATCGGCCACCAGCGTCCGGGCCAGGCCGACGCGCTGGCGTTCGCCGCCCGAAAGGCGGTCCACCCGCTCAAATAGCTTATTCGCCAGGTCAAATTGCGCCAGCGCCGCCTCGGCCGCCGGAATGTCCACCGGGTAGAACAGGCTGCGCACGCTGCGCCACAGCCCCATCTTTGGCAACTGCCCGGCCAGCACGGCGGTGACGACGCGCTGGCGCGGCGGCAGCGGCGGGGTTTGCGGGGCGATGAAGAGCTGGCGGCGCAGGCTTTGCAGCGCGCTGCGCGACAGGCCCCACGGGTCGCGCCCGTCCAGCAATACCTGTCCTTGGTTAGGCCGCAGCGCGCAGCCTAGCAGGTGCAGCAGCGTGGTTTTGCCCGCCCCCGACGGCCCGATCACTGCCACCTGCTCCCCGGCGGCCAACATCAAACTGACAGCGCGCAGGGCGGCAGGCGCGTGGGCAGCAGCAGCGGGGTGGCGGGCTGAGGTGGCTACGAGTTGAAGTTGCATATAAAAAGTGCCTCTAGTGCAGGTACTACCTGCGCAAGAAGCTATTTATTTTGTAGTGCGGCTTATTTCAGCAAACCGGCACTGCGGGCCGCCGCTTCGATGCCTTTGTAGTTGGCGGGCTGGGTGGGGATGAAGCGGGTGGCGCGTTGCAGTTCCAGCACTTCTTTGCCTTCGGCGGTGGCGCTGTTCAGGTCCAGCAAGGCCTTGGCCAGCTTCTCGCGCAGGGCCACTGGCATGTCGGCGTGCACGCTCCAGTTGTAGTCGAAGTAGGGCGGGGTGGTGTAGAACACGCGGACCTTGGCGGGATCGACCTTTTTGTCGGCCACAAACTTGTCCCACACCGAGATGTTGAGCGCGCCCGCGTCCACTTTGCCGGCGGCCACGGCGGCGATAGTGGCATCGTGCGCACCCGAGAAGGCCACGCGCTTCAGGTCGGTGTCGGGGTCTACCTTGGCATCCAGCAACACGCTGCGCGGCATCAGGTGGCCGGAGGTGCTGGACGGGCTGCCGAAGCTCAGGGTGTGGCCCTTCAGGTCGGCCAGCGCCTTGATGGCCGGGTCGGCGGTGATGAATACGGAGCGGAATTTGGTGTCCTCCTCGCGCTGCACCAGCGGGATGATCTTGCCGCCCGAGCGCGCATTCGCCTGTACAAAGGTAAAGCCGCCAAACCAGGCCACGTCCACCTGCTTGTTGACCAGCGCCTCGACCGCCGCCGCGTAGTCGCTCACCGGGGTGAATTCGACCTTCATGGCCAGCTTACCTTCCAGGTACTTGACCAGCGGCGCGGCCTTGCGGGCCAGCTCGGTGGGGGCTTCGTCGGGGATGGCGGTGAGGCGCAGCACCTGCTGGGCGCTGGACAGACCGGCAAAACACAGGGCGGCTACAGCCAAGGCGGATTGGAGGAAGAGGCGTTTCATGGGGCAGGTACGAGGTTAGTGAAAACCCCCGTATTAGAACGCAGCGCTCCCGCTGCCCGAACCTCAGGCCGCGTGTGCTAGCAGGCTGCGGTGCCCCTCGGTGGCCAGCACCTGCTGGGCGTTCAGGCTGCGGATGGAGATGCTGGCATCTTGCGGAATGCCGCCCGACAGCTGCAAGGCCAGGTAGCGGCCACAGCAGACGCGCAGAAAGGACGCAAAGTTGTCCACCGCGCCGCGCTGCGCCACCAGCTCGTCGTACAGCTTGGCGCACAGTTGCGGCACGCCCAAGCCGTCGCGCTGGGCGATCTCGGCCAGCACCTGCCAGAACAGGTTTTCCAGCTTGATGCTGGTGGCCACGCCGTGCAACCGCACCGAGCGGGCGCGGCTGTCGTACAAATGGGGGTCGGCGCTAATGAAGACTTGGCACATGGCGAATTCCCGGTGGTATGGCCCCGCATCATCGGGGGCCGCACCGGCAAGGTCAATGGCGGATTACAAGCTGATGCGCGTACCCAGCAAAGCCAGAAACTGCGCAATCCACGCCGGATGGGCGGGCCAGGCGGGGGCGCTGACCAGGTTGCCCTCGGTGATGGCCGCGTCGATGGCGATCTCGGCATAGGTGCCGCCCGCCATTTCCACTTCCACACGGCAGGCCGGGTAAGCCGAGCAGGTGCGGCCCTGGAGCACCCCGGCCCCGGCCAGCAGTTGCGCACCGTGGCAGACAGCGGCCACGGGTTTGTTGGCTTCAAAAAAATGCTTCACCGCCGACACCACCGCCGGGTAGGTGCGCAGGTACTCGGGGCCACGGCCGCCGGGGATCACCAAGGCGTCGTAGCTGGCGATATCCAGGCCCGCGAAGGTGGCGTTCAGGGTGAAGTTGTGGCCGGGCTTTTCGCTGTAGGTCTGCGCGCCTTCAAAGTCGTGGATGGCGGTTTTGATGTGCTCCCCGGCCTTTTTGTCGGGGCAGACGGCGTGCACGGTGTGGCCCACGGCCAGCAGCGCCTGGAACGGCACCATGGTCTCGTAGTCTTCGCAGTAGTCGCCACAGATCATCAAGATTTTCTTTGCTGCCATGGGTGTCTCCGGTAGTTGGGAGTCCATTGTGGGCAGCGCGCAGCGGTGGTAGGTGTTAGCCGGTTACTACATCCAGCGCCAGCAGCCCCCGGTAGGCCGGGTTGTCGGCCCACTGCGGCGGGCCATCGGCCAGGCGCAGCTGCGGCCAGCGTTGCAGCAGCTGGCGGAAGCTGATTTCGGCCTCGATGCGGGTCAGCAGCGCGCCGATGCAGACGTGCGGGCCGCTGCCGAAGGAGATGGACGCACCGTCGCGCCCCGCCACATCCAGCCGGTCCGGCTCGGGGTGGCGGGCCGGGTCGCGGTTGGCGGCGCCGATCAGCGGCACCACCAGATCGCCCCGGCGCAGGGTCTGGCCGTGGAGTTGCAGGTCGGCGGCGACACGGCGGCCGGTGTACTGCACGGGGCTGTCGAAGCGCAGCAGCTCGCGCACGGCGCTGGGGACCAGGCTGGGGTCTTGTTGCAGGCGCTGCCATTGGTCCGGGTGGGCCAGCAGCGCGTGCAGGCCGTTGCCCAGCAGATTTCGGGTGGTCTCGTGGCCTGCAAATAGCAGCATGGCGCACTGGGCCAGCAGCTCGGCGTGGTTAAGCAGCGTGCCATCGGCTTCGGCCTGCAGCAGGCGGCTGACCAGGTCGTCGCCCGGGTTCTGGCGGCGTTCGACGATTAATTTCTCGAAATACCGGCCCATCGCCAGCAGGCTGGCCTGGGCGCGGCGGGCTTGTTGGTGGGTGGCTAGCGGCGCGCCGATGAACACCGCCAGGTCGTCGGACCAGACCGCAAAGTCGGCATTGGCGGCTGCTTCGATGCCCATCATCTTGGCGATGACGCGGGTGGGCAACTGGCGGGCGACGGCCTGCATGAAGTCGAAGCGGGGTGCACCACCCACAGCAATCAGCAGCTCGGCCACGGTCTGTTCGATGAACGGCTCCAGCGCCTGGATTTGTGCGGGTTTGAAGCCTGCGTTCAGCACCTTGCGGATGCGGGTGTGGTCGGGCGCGTCGAGGAACAGCATGGCGCGGGCAAACAGCTGTTGGAAACCGGCCAGCTCACCCTTGGTTTCCTCGCGGTCTGTGACCCATCCGCCCGTGCGCTGGGCCGAGAAGCGCGGGTCGCGCAGCACCTGCTCCACGTCGGCATGGCGGGTCAGCAGCCAGGCACCGCCGAAGAATTCGGTGCTCCAGTGCAGCGGCCCGGCCTCGCGCAGGGCCTGGTAGGCCGGGTAGGGGTTGGCCAGAAAGGCGGCATCAACGAAGGGGGAAATGGCGGGAACGGCGTTCATGCGGAAAATATCTCGTGCAGGGCCACAGAGTCGAGATAGGCCGCAGCGGCTGCCGGGTTGGCATCGGTCAGGCGCGGCACCACGCCCAGGCAGGGTGCGCGGTGGCGGCGCTGGAATTCATGGCGCAGGGTGTCGATATTGGCTTGTAACTGGGCCATCTGCGGGTCGACCGTGTTGGCGATCCAGCCCAGCAGCGGCAGGCCGCGTGCGCGGATGGCCTCTGCCGTGAGCAGGGCGTGGCTGATACAGCCCAGGCGCAGGCCGACCACCAGAATCACCGGATAGCCCAGTGCCACGGCCAGATCGGCGGTATCCGCATCGGGCCCTAGCGGTACGCAGAACCCGCCCACGCCTTCTACCACCAGCACATCGGCGCGGGCGGCCAGGGCCTGGGCTTGTTGTACCAGCAAGGCCATGTCAATGACTTGACCTTCCAGCGCCGCCGCAATATGCGGGGCGCAGGCGGCCTGGAACTGCTGCGGGCCCACTTCTGCGCCAGTCAAAGCTAGTGAACTGGCAGCGAGCAGCATCTGCACGTCTTCGTTCACGCCGTCGGCGTCCAGTCCGGCGGCCACCGGCTTGAAGCCCGCGCTGCGCCAGCCTTGTTGGGCGCACCAGTGCAGCAGGGCCGCGCTGGTGCGGGTTTTGCCGACTTCGGTGTCGGTGCCGGTGACGAAGACGCTATGCATGGTCATCCTTTGCATGCAAGTCCTTCGCAACCACCGCCAGACCATCGACCAGCCGTTGCACATCCTGCGCGCTGTGGGCCGCGCTGAGCGTGATGCGCAGCCGTGCCGTGCCCACGGGCACGGTGGGTGGGCGGATGGCGGGCACCCACAGACCTTGCGCATCCAGCGCGGCGGACACAGCCAGCGCGGCGGCGTTGCTGCCCACGATGAGGGGCTGGATGGCGGTGGCCGAATCGGCCAGGCTCCAACCCAGATGGGCGTGGGAAGCTATCAATTTTGATAGCTCGCCGCGCAACTGGGTGATCAACGCTTGCAGGTGGGCGCGGCGCTGTTCGCCCTCGACCCCGGCGATCAGTTGCAGGCTGGCGCTGAGCGCGTGGGCGATGGCGGGTGGCGCGGCGGTGGTGTAGATGTAGGGCCTGGCGGTTTGCACCAGCCACTCGATGATGGTGGGGTGCGCTGCCACAAAGGCCCCGCCCACGCCTGCGGCCTTGCCCAGCGTGCCCATGTAAATCAAGCGTTCGCTGCGCAGGCCGAAGTGCGCCAGACTGCCCTGGCCCTGGGGGCCGAGCACGCCGAAGCCGTGCGCGTCGTCCACCACCAGCCAGGCATCGAAGCGCACGGCCAGCGCCAGCAGGGCGGGCAGGTCGGCCAGGTCGCCGTCCATGCTGAAGACCGCGTCCGACACGATGAACTTGAGGGGGGCATCGCTTTGCATGAGCTGGCGCTCCAGCACCGCCAGGTTGCGGTGGGCGTAGCGGTGCAGTTTGGCTTTGGACAGCAGCGCGCCATCGACCAGCGAGGCATGGTTCAGCTTGTCTGCAAAAATGATAGCGTCAGGCGTATATAGCGCCTGCGCTATGGCTATGTTTGCCATGTAACCCGTACACAAGTACAGCGCCCGTGCATCCGGGATGCAGGGGGCCATCCAGGCGGCCAACTCTGCTTCCAGCGTGGCGTGGGCCCGCGAGTGGCCGCTGACCAGGTGCGATGCGCCGCTGCCCGCGCCAAAGCGGCGTGCGCCTTCGGCCAACGCCTCCACCAGCACGGGGTGGTGGGCCAGGCCCAGGTAGTCGTTGCTGCAAAACGCCAGCAGGTCGCGGCTGGGCTGGCTGCCTATGGCGACGCGTTGCTGCGGAGCGCAGGGCGACTCCGTGGTGCGGCGCGTGCGCGTCAGGGCCAGGTCGGCGCGTTCACGCAGTTGGCGGTTCAGGTGGTCTATCAGCATCGGGTGGAGTTTGGTTGAGGGTGTCGTCCAGCGTGGCCATGACTTGCCGGGCCAGCCAGGGCGACAGCACATCGTCTAGCAAATACGGCGGCAGCAGGTAGACGGTGCGGCCAATCGGGCGGATCAGCAGCTCGCGCGCCCGGCCTGCGAGGTGGAAGCGCTCGGCAAAGCGCGGCCCGGCGACGGATTCGCGCACGTCAAAGGCCCAAATCATGCCGATGTGGCGGAAGTTCTCCACCCGCGGGTCGGATTGCAAGGGCGCGAGTGCTGCGCTGAGGGTGGCCGCTTGCAGGCGGTTGTGGGCCAGCACGCCGTCCTGGTCAAACCGGTCCAGCACCGCCAGCGCGGCGCGGCAGGCCAGCGCGTTGCCGGTGTACGAGTGCGAATGCAGAAAGCCGCGCGCCACGTTGTCGTCCAGAAAAGCCGCGTACACCGAGTCGCGCGACAGCACCAGCGACAAAGGCAGGTAGCCGCCGCTGATGCCCTTGGACAGGCAGAGCAAATCCGGCCAGATGCCGGCCTGCTCCACCGCGAAAAACGTGCCGGTACGGCCACAGCCCACGGCGATTTCATCCGCAATCAGCAGCACTTGGTACTGGTCGCACAGTGCCCGCACGGCGCGCAAATACACCGGGTCGTGCATGGCCATGCCGCACGCGCCTTGCACCAGCGGCTCCAGGATGATGGCGGCGATCTGGCCGTGGCGGGCCTCCAGCAGGGTTTGCAGCTCGGCGGCGGCGCGTTGGGCGACATCCACCGCCGTTTCGCCCGGCAAAGCCTGCCGCGCGTCAGGCGACATCACCTGGTGCGAGCGCATCAAGAGCGGGTCGTAGGCATCGCGAAAGATCTGCACGTCGGTGACAGCCAGCGCACCCAGGGTTTCGCCGTGGTATCCCTGGCGCAGGCAGACGAACTCGCGTTTGTCGGTGAAGCCGCGATTCCGCCAGTGGTGGAAGGCCATCTTCAGCGCAATCTCCACGGCCGAAGCCCCGTCGCTGGCAAAGAAGCAGTGGCCCAGCACCCCGCCCGTGCGGTTTGACAAGCGCTCGGCCAGCTCCACCGCCGGGGCGTGGGTGCAGCCGGCCAGCATCACGTGCGGCAAGGTGTCGAGTTGGTCCTTGATGGCGGCGTTGATACGTGCATCCGCATGGCCAAACAAATTGACCCACCAGGAGCTGATGGCATCGAAGTAGCGGTGGCCGTCTTCGTCAAACAGCCACACCCCCTGCCCGCGCACGATGGGCAGCGGCGGCACCTCGGCGGCGCGCTGCATTTGGGTGCAGGGGTGCCAGATGTGGGCCAGGCTGCGGGTGACGAGGGAGGAGGTCATGGGGTGGTGGGAGGCGGGTGGCGTGATTCGAGCAGCAGGCGGCTTTTTTCCAGCTCTTGTTGCAGCAGGGCGGCATCGGGCAGCAGCATTTGGTAGTTGGCGGCCATGACTTTGTTGGGCAAACCGTCCAGCGCGTATTTGGCGAGTGCATGGCCTTTGTCGGCACACAGAATCAGGCCTACCGGCGGGTTCTCATCGGGCAGGGTCCAGTGTTCTTTGGCGTAGTTGCAGTACATGTGCATCTGGCCCACATCGGCATGGGTAAGCGCCGTCAGCTTCAGGTCGATGATGACCAGGCAGCGTAAACGCCGGTGGAAAAACAGCAAATCCACCCGGTACCAGGTCTGGTCGATGCGCAGGCGGCGCTGGCGGCCCACAAAGGCGAAGTCGGGGCCCAGCTCCATCAAAAAATCTTCTAGCCGGTGGATCAGCGCGCCTTCCAGCTCGGTTTCAGAATATTCGTCACTGAGGTTCAAGAACTCCAGCACCAGGGGGTCTTTGATGGCCTCGTCGGGGGTGACGGCATCTTCGGGCTGGGGAATGGAGCCCTTGGACAGCATCGCTTCCTTGTTTTTGGCCAGGGTGGTGCGCTCAAAGAACTGGCTGCCGACTTGGCGGTCCAACTGGCGCACGCTCCAGCCGCCACGCAGGGCTTCGGCCTCGTAAAACTGGCGGGCGGGCTCGCTTTTGACGGACAGCAGGCGGACGTAGGCGGACCAGGGGAGGGGGAAGGTGTTGGCGAGTTCGGCCAGAGTCCAGGCTTGGGGGGTAGCTTCCAATTCTCCAGACGGTGTCTGGAGAATCTCCCAAGGACCGGAAAGCACATGGAATTCGCCAGACGGTGTCTGGCGAATTGGCCAAGCCAGGAAAAATGAGCGCATCAACCACAGGTTTTGCTGGCTGAACCCGCGCCCAAACTGGCCCGTCAAGTCCACCGCCAGCCGCTCTACCAACTGCTCGCCATACCCGGCCCGGCGCTGGCCTTTTTGCTCGGCTTCCACGATGCGGTGGCCGATTTCCCAGTAGCTGGCGGTCATCAGCGTATTGACGTTGCGCGCAACGGCTACACGCGCAGCCTGGAGCACCGCAACGATGCCACCGCGCATGTCGGCGTAATCCGCCAACGCAGGCGGTAGGGTGGCTTTAGCCATGGCGTAGCCCGTCGTCCAGCCCGTCGGCTTACGCCGTCAACCGCTCCAGCGCTTCCTGGTATTTGGCGGCGGTCTTGGCGATCACTTCGGCGGGCACACGGGGGGCGGGGGGGGTTTTGTTCCAGGGCTTGCCGTCGATTTGTACGTGCTCCAGCCAGTCGCGCACGAATTGCTTGTCGTAGCTGGGGGGATTCGAGCCCTCGACATAGCCCTCCACCGGCCAGAAGCGCGAAGAATCGGGGGTCAGCACCTCGTCCATCAGCACCAGGGTGCCGTCGGTGTCCAGGCCAAACTCGAACTTGGTGTCGGCAATGATCACGCCCTTGGTCAGGGCAAAGGCGGCGGCTTCGGAGTAGATCTGGAGGCTCAGGTCGCGGATGCGCCCGGCCAGGTCGGCACCGATGGCCTCCACGCTCTGCGCAAAAGTGATGTTTTCGTCGTGGTCGCCCACGGCGGCTTTGGCCGCCGGGGTGTAGATGGGGGCCGCCAGTTTGGACGCGTTGCGCAGGCCCGCCGGCAGCGGCACGCCGCAGACCGATTGGCTGGTCTGGTATTCCTTCCAGCCGCTACCGGCCAGGTAGCCGCGCACCACGGCCTCAATCGGCAGGGGCTTGAGGCGCTTGACCAGCATGGAGCGGCCGGTGACCTGGGGTACTTCTTCGGCGGTAACGGCGCTCTCGGGGGCTTCGCCGGTCAGGTGGTTGGGGCAGATGTGGCCCAGCTTGGCAAACCAGAACAGCGCCATCTGCGTCAGCAAAATGCCTTTGCCGGGGATGGGCTCGCCCAGGATCACGTCGAATGCGCTCAGGCGGTCGCTGGCCACCATCAGGATGCGGTCGGTGCCCACGGCATAGTTGTCGCGAACCTTGCCGCGCGCCAGCAGGGGCAGGCTGTGGATGGAGGAAGTGTGGACTGTGGTCATGGGGGGAACTCTCAAGAGGAAATTAGGCCGAGCAACCCTAGAGTGTAAAACGCCACGTCACACCGTCCCCCATCCCTGCACCGCCGTCCAGACCGCCCCCAGCACCAGCACAACGCCCACGCCACGGGCCATCGCGTTGGCCGCACGGGGGCTGGCCGCCAACCAGGCCCGCGAGCCACCCGCCGCCACGGCCCACAGCCCGTACACCGCAGTCTGCGTCAGCGCGATGATGCCGCCCAGCACGGCAGCCTGCACCCACACCGATCCGTACTCCACGCGCAGAAACTGCGGAAAAATCGCCAGCATGAACAAATACGCCTTGGGGTTCATCAAACAGGTGAGCATGGCCCGGCGAAAAATCACCCAGGGCGGTGGCGTGCCCACGGCGGGCAAGGGCCCAACGGCCGACTGGCTGCGCAGCACCGACACCCCGATCCACGCGATATAGGCCGCCCCGGCCAGCAGCAAGATGTTGAGCAGGCCCGGCACCCAGCGCAGCACCAGCCCCAAGCCCAGCACCCCCGCCACCACATGGCATACCCCGCCCGCCACGATGCCCGCCACGGCAACCAGGCCAGACCGCCGCCCACCCACCAGGGCGTTGGACAGCACAAAAGCCATGTCCATGCCGGGCAAAGCAATGATGCCGAACACCATCAAGAAAAAGAGCCAAAGGTGGGCGTAGTGGGTCATGGTGCAGAGTTTGGGTGGATAAAAAACGCCACTCTAAAACCATATCCGGGCGCTATTGGCCCTGATTAAACTCGGGCCATGTACTCACCCACCACCCGTGTATTGACTGTGCTGGAGCTATTGCAAGCCCACGGTCGCTTGAGCGGCCCTGACCTGGCCCAGCGGCTGGAGGTGGACGGGCGCACGCTGCGGCGCTACATCCGCCGACTGGAGGACCTGGGCATTCCCGTGCTGTCCGAGCGCGGGCGCTACGGCTGCTACAGCCTGATGCCCGGCTTCAAGCTGCCGCCGATGGTGTTTACCGACGACGAAGCACTCGCGATTGCATTGGGGCTGGTGGCGGCGCGTGGGCTGGCCGTGGCGGGCGCGGCGGTGGAAAGCGCCCAGGCCAAGCTGGAGCGGGTGATGCCCACCCCTTTGCGGCAGCGCGTGCGGGCGCTGGCGGCCACCGTGGCACTAGACCAGTCGCCCGCCACCCGCGCACAAGACAGTCACATTTTGATGGCCCTCAGCCTTGCCACCTACCAGCGCCAGCGAGTGCATGTGCGCTATGGCTCGGCGCACAACGAAGTCACCGAGCGCGACTTCGATCCCTACGGCCTGGCCTACCGGGGCCACCAGTGGTACGTCGTGGGCCACTGCCATTTGCGCTGTGGGCTGCGCTCTTTTCGGCTAGACCGGGTGCGGGCCGTAGAGCCGCGTGCGCAGCACTTTGTCGCCCCGGCGGATTTTGATGCGGTGCGCCATCTGGCCCTCGGGGTGGCGCGTATTCCCAGGGCGATTCAGATCGAGGTGCTGCTCCATACCGACATGGAGACGGCGGGCACAGCCTTGTTTGACAGCATCGGCCTGCTGCACCCCGAGTGCGACGGTGTCATGCTGCACAGCCAGGCCGACGATGTGGACTGGTTTGCCCGCGAACTGGCGCGCCTGCCGTTTGCCTTTGAGATTCGCCAGCCACCTGCGTTGCGGGCGGCGCTGCTGGCGCTGGCAACGCGCTTACAGCAACTGGCGGCGGTCATGCCTCAGACGTAATGCTATTATTTTTAATATCAAAATAAATAGCTGCTTGCGCATATAAAACATGCGCTGTAGGGCATTTTCATGGGTTAAAAATGGCATAAAAATCCCATTTTTAACCATCCAGCCCTCAGCCCCGCTGGAACTTGAACACCGCCGTACCCGCCATCGCATTCGGCAAAAAGCGCACTTCGCGCCCTTCTTGCAGGCCGAAGGCATCCAAAATGCGCAGCTGGTTTTTCTGCGCCAGCACCTCAAAGTCTTTGAACGTACCCACGCGGATGTTGGGCGTGTCGTACCACTGGTAGGGCAGGCGTTTGGTGACGGGCATGCGGCCACGCAGGATGCTCAGGCGGTTCGGCCAGTGGGCGAAGTTGGGAAATGCCAGCACGCCCATGCGGCCCACGCGGGCGGTTTCGCGCAGCATCACCTCGGCGTTGCGCAGGTGCGGCAGGGTGTCGATTTGCAGCACCACGTCGAAGGATGCGTCGCCAAATATCGCCAAGCCTTCGTCCAGGTTCAGTTGCACCACGTTCACGCCGCGCTGCACGCATTTCAGCAGGTTGGCATCGTCGATTTCCACGCCGTAGCCGGTGCAGCCACGGGTGGCTTGCAGGTGGGCCAGCAGTGCGCCGTCGCCGCAGCCCAGGTCGAGCACGCGGGAGCCGGGGGGCACCAGGCGGGCGATGGATTCCATCGTGGCTTGTGCGCTCATACGGTCACCTCGTCGCAAATGCGGTCAAAGTAGGCGCGCACGGTGGCCATGTAGCGGGCATCGTCCAGCAAGAACGCGTCGTGGCCGTGGGGCGCGTCGATTTCGGCGTAGCTCACGGTGTGGTGGTGGTCGAGCAAGGCTTTGGCGATTTCGCGGCTGCGCAGGGGCGAAAAGCGCCAGTCGGTGGTAAAGCTGACCAGCAGGAACTTGGCTTTCACGTGGGCAAACGCGGCGGACAAGTTGCCGCCGAAGTGCCGCGCCGGGTCAAAGTAGTCCAGCGCCCGGGTGATCAGCAGGTAGGTGTTGGCATCGAAGTATTCGCTGAACTTGTCGCCCTGGTAGCGCAGGTAGCTTTCGATCTGGAATTCGGCGTCTTGCGTGGTGTAGCGGTAGCCATCAGCGACGAGCTGGCGGCCAAACTTGGTGTTCATCACGTCGTCGCTCAGGTAGGTGATGTGGCCAATCATGCGGGCGATGCGCAGGCCGCGCTGGGGCACCACGCCGTGCTGGTAGAAGTGGCCGCCGTGGAAGTCGGGGTCGGTGACGATGGCGCGGCGGGCCACCTCGTTGAAGGCGATGTTCTCGGCGGTGAGGTTGGGCGCGCTGGCAATCACCACCGCGTGCCGTACCCGCTCGGAGAACTGTAGCGTCCAGCCCAGCGCCTGCATGCCGCCCAGGCTGCCACCCATCACGGCGGCCAGGGTCTGGATGCCCAGGTGGTCAAGCAAACGGGCTTGGGCGTTGACCCAGTCTTCCACGGTGACCACCGGAAAGTCTGCGCCGTAAATGCGGCCCGTGTCCGGGTTGACGTGCATCGGTCCGGTGGAGCCAAAGCAGGAGCCCAGGTTGTTGACACCGATGACGAAAAAGCGATTCGTGTCCAACGGCTTGCCGGGGCCGACCATGTTGTCCCACCAGCCCGCCGACTTGGGTTGGTCGGCATACACGCCCGCCACGTGGTGCGAGGCGTTCAGCGCGTGGCAGACCAGCACGGCATTGGACCGGTCGGCGTTCAGCGTGCCGTAGGTCTCAAACGCCAGGTCGTAGGCGCGGATGGAGCCTCCGCCTTGCAGGGGCAACGGGTCGGCGAAGTGCTGGGACTGGGGTGTAGCAATCAAGTCGCTGTCTCCATGAAGAAAAAATCCAGCGTCGAAACCGAGGCCGGACTAAGGACGGGACGCATCTTTCAGGGATACCGTGGAACCGGCTCCGCCGGGCCACTGGTATCGCCCCCTGCAAGGGGGTTGGCGAAAACACGCAGTGTGTAGCTTGGGGGGGATGCCAATTACACTGGTTTTGTATCGATAAAGCTTTGGCGCTGCACCAGCTTGTCTTGCAGCTTGGCGAGGTTGGGGTAGCTGCTGCGCCAGGCCACCTCGGGGAAGCGGAAGTCCAGCCAACCCAAGGCACAACCCACCGCAATGTCAGACAGGCTGAAGTGGATGCCGCTGCAATGGGGTTTGTCGGCCAGGCCACGGGCCATCGCTTTCAGGCTGGCGTCGATCTTCTCCATATGGCGGGCCACCCAGGCGGGGCAGCGCTGGGCTTCGGGGCGCAGGGCCCACGACACTTCCATGCGCGCGACCATGCCGGCATCGCACACGCCATCGGCCAGGGCTTCCCAGGTTTTGACTTCCACCCGCTCGCGGCTCTGCACGGGGATGAGTTTGCCCACGGGCGAGAGGGTGTCCAGGTACTCCACGATCACCCGCGAGTCAAAAATCGCCTCGCCCGCTTCCATCACCAAACAAGGCACTTTGCCCAGCGGGTTGGATTCGGAAATGTGCGTGTCTTGGGACCACACGTCCTCCAGCACCAGCTGGTAGTCGAGCTTTTTTTCGGCCATCACGACGCGCACTTTACGCACGTAGGGGCTGGTGAGAGATCCGATAAGTTTCATGGGCACAGTGGTTCTGGGGCGGTCAATTGGGGATGAAGGCATTCTAGCGATTCACCTCTGGCGGGGCGCCCCGGTTTGCCAAGGGTGGCGCGCATCCTACAATTCGGGCTATGAATCTCTCTACGATCTCGGCCCTGTCGCCACTAGACGGCCGCTACGCCGCCAAACTCGCCGCCCTCCGCCCCTTGATGAGCGAACTGGGCTATATGCAACGCCGCGTCCAGGTCGAAGTGGCCTGGTTCATCGCCCTGAGCGATGCCGGTTTTGCCGAATTCAAGCCGCTCACGCCCGGCGCACGCACCTATTTGTTGAACCTGGTGACCAAGTTCAGCGAAGCCGATGGCAAAGCCATCAAAGACATTGAAAAAGTCACCAACCACGACGTAAAAGCCGTCGAATACTGGATCAAGTCCAAGTTCGAGGCCCGGCCCGAACTGGAGCACGCCAGTGAATTTGTGCACTTTGCCTGCACCAGCGAAGACATCAACAACACCAGCCACGCGCTGCAGCTCAAGGGCGCACGCAACCAGGTCATCCTGCCCGGGCTGGACGCACTGATTGCCAAGCTGCGCGAAATGGCCCACGCCTTTGCCGACGTGCCCATGCTCAGCCGCACCCACGGCCAGACCGCCAGCCCCACCACCGTGGGCAAGGAAGTTGCCAACGTGCTGGTCCGCGTGGTGGCCGCCCGCGAAAAAATCGCCGCCATCCCGCTGATGGCCAAGATGAACGGGGCCGTGGGCAACTACAACGCCCACCTGTCCGCCTGGCCCGACTTTGACTGGGAGGCCTTCAGCCGCAAGGTCATCGAAACCCCCGAGCACGGCCCGGATACCGGCATCAACCCCTGGGGCCTGGGCCTGAGCTTCCAGCCCTACAGCATCCAGATCGAGCCGCACGACTACATGGCCGAGCTGTTCGATGCGATTGCCCGCACCAACACCATCCTGATCGACTGGTCGCGTGACGTGTGGGGCTACGTGAGCCTGGGCTACTTCAAGCAGCGCCTGAAAGACGGCGAAATCGGCTCCAGCACCATGCCGCACAAGGTCAACCCCATCGACTTTGAAAACGCCGAAGGCAACCTCGGCCTGGCCAATGCCGTGCTGCGCCACCTGAGCGAAAAGCTGCCCATCAGCCGCATGCAGCGCGACCTGACCGACTCCACCGTGCTGCGCAACATGGGCGTAGCCGTGGGCTACGCCGCGCTGGCCTACCAATCGCTGCTGACCGGCTTGAACAAGCTGGAACTCAACGAAGAAGCCCTGGCCGCCGACCTGGACCGTTCGTGGGAAGTGCTGGCCGAGCCGATCCAGACCGTGATGCGCCGCTACGGCGTGCAAGGTGCCTACGAAAAGCTGAAGGAAGTCACCCGGGGCAAAACCGTCACCGCCGAAGCCCTGCACAGCCTGATCAACGGCCTGGAAATCCCCGAAGCCGACAAGCAGCGCCTGCTGGCCATGACCCCCGGCAGCTACACCGGCATCGCCGCTGAACTCGCCCGTCGGGCGTAGGTTGTTGCACACCCCCAGGCTGCACACTGCGTGTTTTCGCCCACCCCCTTGCAGGGGGCAACACCTGCAGCCTGGCGGAGCCAGTTCTGCGGTGTTTCTGGAAGGATTGTTCCCCCACGTGCGTGGAACCTGGGAAGTGATATGGTCTTAATGAAACAGGCTTCTGGCGCATATATCACCTGCGCTAGTAGCTATAAAAAATAGAGCAAGCAGTTATGGCCCTCAAATCCACGATCTTTAAGGCCAACCTGCAAATTGCAGACATTGACCACGGCTACTACGCCGACCACGCCCTGACCTTGGCGCGCCACCCCAGCGAGACCGACGAACGCATGATGGTGCGTCTGGTCGCCCTGGCGTTGAACGCCCACAAACTGCAAAGCGTGCTGGGTGGCGACGGCGTGCTGGCCTTCGGCGCGGGCCTGAGCAACCCCGACGACCCCGACCTCAGCCTGCGCGACTACACCGGCCGCACCCGGCTGTGGGTCGAAGTGGGCCAGCCCGAAGACAAACCGCTGCTCAAAGCCTGCGGCAAAGCCGACCAGGTGCTGCTGTACCCGTTCAGCTCGTCCGCCGACGTGTGGTGGCGCACGATGGAGGCTAAGCTGGCCCGCCCGCAAAACCTGCAAGTCTGGCGCGTGCCCACCGACGCATCGCAAGCCCTGGCCGCTCTGGCCGAACGCAGCATGCAGCTGCAAGCCACGGTGCAAGAGAACAACCTGACCCTGAGCAGCGAAAAAGGCAGCGTAGATGTGGAATGCATCCGCTGGAAGTGACTTCCGATTTTTGAGTGCCTTGTAGGTCTCTAGCGTATATTCGACCTGCGCAAGCAGCTATCTAATCAATAGTGGGTGTGCGCCCCTCGGCGGCGCGCTCGGCGTAGCGGTTGAAGCGCCAGGAATTGCCTTCTAGGGTGATGCGCCGCCAGGTCACGCGCTTCTCCATCGGGCCCATCGCAGGCCAGAGCTGGACCTCTTCAAACGTGCGGCCGCAGCCTTTGCAGATCGCATCGCCCTGGAAGGTGGAGCAGATGGCGATGCACGGCGTGTCCGGCGTGGTGTCATACCAGGCCAGCCACGCCGCATGGGCTTTGGCGGGCATCGACACCGCATCCACCGTGTCTTCGTTGTGGTAGACCATCAGTGCATACACCTCGGCCAAGGCGCGTAACTCAGGGCATAAAGTGAAGCCATCGGGCGACGGTTTTTGGGCGCGCCAGTAGTTGATGGCGGCTTCAATGTCGGTGATGTGGAGTCCGGCCATGGCTGATAGAAATGCTAAAGGAGGCCGATTGTGCTCTAATCTGCGCCCTGAAGGGGAGTAGCTCCCACCTGCCCCTATGGCGGGTATCCACTGGTCGTCAATACGTTGCCCCGCGCGGGCTTCCGGTCAGTGGGGCATTGTCACAATGCCGAGCAAGACCTTCGACGTCCACCTGCAAAGATGGGTTTCGAAGCGTGCTTGCTGGCTCCCATCTGCCATCTTTCACCCGCATCTCGAAGCCCGCCTTTGTCGTTTTTTAACTGCAACGGAGTGTTTTTCTATGGAATTTTTATCGACCCCCTGGTGGTCTGCCCTGCTGGCTATCATTTTGATTGACCTGGTACTGGCAGGCGACAACGCCATCGTTATTGCTTTGGCGGCGCGCAGCCTGCCACCCCATCTGCAAAAGAAAGCCATCATGTGGGGCACCGTGGGTGCCATTGCCGTGCGCTCGGTCATGACCGTCGGCGTGGTCTGGTTGCTGAAGATTCCCGGCCTGATGCTGGTGGGCGGCGTAGGCCTGCTGTGGATCGCCTACAAGCTGCTGGCCGACCAAGGCAACGACGGCGACCACGACGGCCCGGTCGTCACTACCTTCTGGGGTGCGATGAAAACCATTCTGGTGGCCGACGCGCTGATGGGCGTGGACAACGTGTTGGGCGTGGCCGGTGCCGCGCACGGCGCGTTCGACCTGGTCATCATCGGCCTGCTGGTGAGTGTGCCCATCGTGGTGGTGGGTAGCACCGTGGTGCTGAAACTGGTGGAGCGCTTCCCCGCCATCATCCAGATCGGTTCTGCGGTGCTGGCCTTTACGGCAGCCAAGATGATTGTGGGCGAACCTGTGCTGGCCAGCGTGTTTGGCCCGGATGCCCCCTGGAGCACCGCCGCCCACTGGGGTCTGTATGCCGTGTCCGTAGCCGGTGTGTTGGCTATTGGCAGCTGGGCTGCCCGCCGCAAGACGCGGGTGTCGGCTTAAGCGCTATCCTTGGAGGCATGAAACTCCTCCTCAAATGGCTGCTCAGCGCGGCCGCATTGCTTTTAGTGGCGCATTTGTACAGCGGGGTGCAGGTGCAAAGCTTCACCACGGCGCTGGTTGCGGCGCTGGTGATTGGCTTGCTCAACGCCGTGCTGAGGCCGGTGCTGGTGGTGTTGACGCTGCCGGTTACGGTGCTGACGCTGGGGCTGTTTTTGTTTGTGGTGAACGCGCTGGTGTTCTGGTCGGCCTCGGGGCTGCTGGCGGGGTTCTATGTGACCGGGTTTGTGGCGGCCTTGGTGGGTTCGCTGCTGTATTCGGCCCTGGGCATCGCCATCGACTCAGTTGTTTGATTTGTCCAGGGCCTGTTCTTTCAGCAGGGCCTGGATTTGCCGCGTGCGGGTGTCGATGATGGAGGCCTCTATCTCGTCCACGGGGCCATTTTCCCGACTTTCGGGCGGCGGCTTGCGCACAAAGTCTTGTGCAGCGCGGAAGCGGTCCATCGCTCCGGTGTAGTCCAACCGGGCCACTTGCGCCTCGGCCTCGGCTCGGATGGCGCGCAGGGTCTGGCCTTGGGCGGTGTAGGCGGCGGCCAAGAGCTGCCAGGCGGTGCCGTCACGCGGGTGCAGCGCCACCCAGGGCTGTAGGCGGGCTATGGCCGCAGCGGTTTGGCCCATGCGGGTGCGCACTTGCGAGCCCAGCACCAGTTCGGGCCGCCCCGGCGCCTCCATGTCCAGCAGTGCCGCCGTGGCGGGCAGGTTGCCCGCGCCCCATTCGATTTCAGCAGCCAGCAGACGGGCGGTGCGTACCAGGGCGGGGTCGCTGTCGGTCAGTGCTTGCAGCCGGGCTGCCAGGCTGCGGGCCTGGGCAAAGTCGCGCTGGTGCAGGGCCGACAGGGCTCCGGCGTACAACACGGCGATGCTGCGTACGTCGAGGGCCGGGCCGCTGCTGGGGCGGACGGCTTTGGCCTCGGCTACCCAGGCACGCAGCAGGTCGATGCCGGGGTTGCCCAGCACGCGGGCGCGGGCGGCCACCATGGCGTGCAGGGCATTGGGGGCGGCGGGGGCCGGGCGTGTATCCAGGGCCTGGCGCGATTGCATGTCGGCAATCCGCTCGGTGGTCAGCGGGTGGGTGCGCAGGTAGGGCAGGGAGCCGTTGTCGCTGATGCGGGAGGCCTGTTGCAGTTTCTCGAACATGCCGACGAAGCCGATAGGGTCAAAACCTGCCTGGGTCATCACGCCAAAACCGATGCGGTCGGCCTCGCGCTCCATGTCGCGCGAAAAATTGAGCTGGTTTTGCACCGCCGCCGCCTGCCCGCCAACGATGACGGCATTGGCCGCGTCCGGGCTTTTGCTGGCGGCCAGCACGCCCAGAATCATGGCCCCGATCATCCAGGGGGTGGCCTTGCTTTGCGATTCCATTATCCGCGAGATATGCCGCTGGGTGACGTGGCTGAGCTCGTGGCCCAGCACCGAGGCGAGTTCGTCCGGGCTGCTGACCACGCCCACCAGGCCCAGGTGCAGCCCCAGGTAGCCGCCGGGCAGGGCGAAGGCGTTGATGGTGCGGTCGGCGCCCATCAGCACCTCCCAGGCGAAGCGCTGGTCGAGCTCGTCGCTCAGTTCGCCGCGCTGGCGGGCGGCCGCCAGCAGGGGCTGCCAGATACCTTGCACGTATTCGACCAGCACCGGGTCGTCGATGTAGTCGGGGTCGCGGTAGATTTCGCGGGCAATGCGTTCGCCCAGGCGGCGCTCGGCGCTGGTGGTCATGCTGCTGCCGTCACCCAGGTGGGGCAGTTGCGCGGCGGCGGGCGTTTGGGCGCTTGCGTTAAATGCTATTAAAAGTAGAGCTGCTAGCGCAGATGGAATAAGCGCTAGGCTCTGTTTTTTTATAAATTTTGCTGGCATGGTGCGAGAGGGTGGCAGAAAAGGTGTCCGTATGATGCGGCTCTACCGTAAACACTTCGTACAGCGCATGCCCACCTTGACCCATTTTGACGCACACGGCCAAGCCCACATGGTGGATGTGGCCGCCAAGGCCCACACCCACCGCATCGCGGTTGCCACCGGCCGTATCGAAATGCTGCCCAGCACGCTGGCGCTGATTACCAGTGGCACGGCCAAGAAGGGCGATGTGCTGGGCATTGCCCGCATTGCCGGTATCCAGGCGGCCAAAAAGACCAGCGACCTGGTGCCGCTGTGCCACCCGCTGGCGCTGACCCGGGTGGCGCTGGACTTTGCCACCATCGCCGAGCCCGCTGCCGTGGTGTGTACCGCCACTGTCGAAACCGTGGGCCCCACTGGCGTGGAGATGGAGGCCCTGTGCGCGGTGCAAATCGCCTTGTTGACCATTTACGACATGTGCAAGGCGGTGGACCGGGGCATGGTCGTGCAGGGTGTACAGGTGGCGGAAAAGCACGGCGGCAAGTCGGGTAGCTATACGGCCCCGCTCTAAATCGACCGCGAAAGCTTGTTTTTACGGTTTTTCGTATACACAAAATCAGGCAGACTGCTATTCTGTGCAATATCCACCGCTAGAGGCCCCCAGTGAAGCACGTCAATCGGCAAGAACTCATCGCGCATCTGGCCGCTATTTTTGACCCCGGCAACCCTGCCGTGCCGCACAGTAGTGCCGACCGCCTGCAAGCGATTGTCCAGGCCATCGACAACGCCAGCACCGTCCACGCCACCGACAGCGAAACCCGCCGGGTGACGATTCTGCTGTCCGACCTGCGCGGCTTTACCGCGATTGCCGAAAAGTTCTCGGCGATGGACATGGTGGCGGCGCTGAACCGCTACCTTTCGCGTATGACCGAGATCATCCTGCGCCACGGCGGCAGCATCGACAAATTCATGGGCGACGCGATCATGGTGCTGTTTGGCGCGCCCCAGCCCCTGCCCAACGACATCGAAGCCGCACTGGCCTGCGCCATCGAGATGCAGTTAGCGATGGACGAGATCAATACTGAGAACCAGTTGTTTGGCATGGCCGCGCTGTACATGGGGATAGGCATCAACACCGGCGAGGTGGTGGTGGGCCATCTGGGCTCCCGCCTGCACAGCGAATACACCGTGATTGGCGACCAGGTAAACCTGGCCTCACGGGTCGAGGCGCACAGCCTGCGCGGGCAGATTCTGCTCAGCGAAAGCACCTACCAGCAGGCCAAAGACTTCATCGACATCGGCGATATCAACGAGGTGCAGGTCAAGGGCAAAAAGGGCAGTGTGCGCATGGTGGAATTGCTGGCCCTGCGGGGCGAGCACCCTTTGACGGCCCCCAAGCGCGAGGTGCGCAACAGCCCCCGGGTCGAGGTCGATATGCCGCTGGCCTACCAAATCCTGCAAGGTAAATCCGTCTTGCCCGCAGAGCACACTGGCCGCATTGTGGACCTGAGCTACGGCGGCATGTTCGTCATCAGCCCGGTGCGGCTGGAGCCGTTTGATGACATCAAAATTGCTTTGTCACTGTCGCTGATGGGCCGGGAGTTGACCGAAATCTACGCCAAAGTGCTGCGCGTGACCGAGGTGCATGGCGCCTTTAAGTGCCCGGTGGAATTTACCTCCATCGACACCAAGGCGGCGCAGGCGATCAAGGAGTTTGTGGACAGTATTGTGGAGTTCAATAAGCGCTGAGGGCGGCTTTGAACACGTTCTTAGGGCTGGCGGCCGCGGTCTGCCAGCCAGCCCGCATACGCCTCGGGAAACGCCGCCTTGAAACGCTGCATGTGGAACACCGCCACAGCGTCCAGCCCCAGCAGCAGGGCGCTGTCAATCACCCGCTCAATCACCCGGCGTTCGGGCGAAAAATGCAGCAAATTCAGTGCCTGCTGGTACTGCACCAGCGCGTTGGCACGGGTCAGGGGCGTAATACTGAGTTCGGCAAACTGCACCTGGTTTTGGAACAAATAGGTGTTGCCCGCCGCCTCCAGTGGCGACTCCTGGTACACCGGATCCCGCAAAGCCGGCGGCAGATAGATTTGGCTGGCACGGCGGTAGTCCCAAGCGGTGTAGCTGCACAATGCTATTAAAATAATAGCTACATACGCATATACTAATTGCGCTAGAGGGCTATTTCTTGTGTACGTGTTGGCGGGTGTGCGCCACAGCAAAACCACGCACAGACCCACCGCCATCTGGAACGGGCCATACCACAGCGGATATTCCAGCAAACTGTGCAGCCCCACCACGGCCAGTACCGTCCAGGCCATTTGCCGGGTGGCATCGGCCTCAGCCCAGGGCTTGGCACGTACCACCCACGCCACCAGTAAACCGCACAAAGCCAGCGCAGTCGGCACTCCCAGCTCTACCGCCAAGTGCAAGGGTAGGTTGTGGGCGTTGTCCAGAATGTCGCAAAACCGGGGCCCGTCATACAGGTGGATGTAATGCGCGTAGTCCAGCTCGCCCCAGCCCCAGCCCAACCACGGGTGCTGGGCGATCAGCACCAGCACGTTGCGCCACAGCGTCAGGCGGCTGGAGCACAGCGCGTCGCCCGCCTGGAGCCGTGCCCAGGCACCCGTCTCCAGGCCCACCAAGCCCGGCAGCACCGCCAATGCCAGGGCATAAGCCCCTATAAAAACCCACAGCACCCGACGCACCGCAGGCTGGCGCAGCCCCCCCCACACGGCGGCTAGCCCCAATACCAGCCCGGTTTGCAGCAAGCCGGTGCGGGACGACGAAACCGCATTGCCCACGCCCAAAAGTGCCGCTAGCAGCACGGCCAAAACCAGCTTCCACCGGGCCTGTGTGGGCAACGAAGGCCGCACCTGCACCACCCACCACAGCAGAGCCGCCCAGGCGATATGGGTCAGGCTGGCAAACTGGTTGCGCTGGCGTAGATTGGCAAACGCCTCACCCAGCGCCGTGGTGTTGACCCACGGCGCCAGCGGAGCGCTTAGCCCGAAATACTGGACGATGCCGATGGCACTGCTCAACGCCCCCGCCAACAGCCAGCCAAGGGCTGCCGTGCGGGCCCAGTCGGCAGTGGGCCGACAAGCCCGTAGCCCCAACAACCCCGCCGTGCAAGCCAGCGCCACCAGCCAAGGCACCATCGCCGACATCGGGCCATGTGCGAAGGGGTTGAGCCAGGGGAGGGCTAGGAGGAGGGGCGCGGCTGAGGTGGCGGCTGGGCGCATGGCAGCAACGGCTAAGGCTTTGCCCCGCTTGGGGCCGGTGGTACGTCAATATCAGGCCACTTTACAGCAGCCATGGCGGGTTGCGCGGTCGCTTGTGCTTCCCAAATCCTGCGCATGTCCGGGTTGAATTCGGTAGGCTGGACCTTTTGTATCTTGGCAATCCAAGCTGCCGCCTCTTCTGGGCGATGGCGCAATGCCAGTGCCTTGGCATAGTTGAACAAATTGAGGGGACTTGGAAAGCTGGTGGTGAAACCACGCAGCTGCTCCAACTCCGGAGCACTGATCGTAGGCTCGACATCTTGGCGCAAATGAACAATGAGCTCGCGCATATGGTTCAAGACTAAAACATCCGGGGGCAATCCTGGTGGCAAATTGCCGATATGAGCAGCCTCAAGACGAAAGGTTCTGAAGCTTTCGTCAATCCGTAAGTAATCTCTGGCGATAATCCCCAATAAGGCACTGCCGCCCAGCCACATAACGAAAACCACCCAACGGCTGCAGGCCCATACAGACTTGCGATGCTGCCGCTGGTTCAGCATGCCCATGATCAACCCCGTCGGCAGTAAAAAATAAGCGTGGTGCAACGGCAACTCCACCATTGCGTGCAAGCCCACCACGAGCAACACCAACACCAACACCGCATCTTCCGGTGCGTCTACACACCAGATGGCGCGCAGTAACCACCACAAGAAAACGATCGAAACCACGCCCCCCAGCGGCAAGCCACACCACAAAACCAGGTCCAGAAACAAATTATGCGAATGTAAAAAAAACGAAGTCAAAGTGCCGTGGTTCTGGGCTACCGTCAATTGCGCTACGGCCAACTGGTCCCAGCCATACCCTAGCCATGGACGTTGAAGCACTGCATCCAGAAAAAGACGGTATGCCTTGATACGCAACTGGGTCGATCCCCCCCCCAGCGATGCGGAGCGGATTTGCACCTCCAGTCCCAAAAAATCACTTAGCTGCTGGAGGAGTAATGTACAAACCGCAAAGTACACAAAGAGTGAGGCGACTAGCCACGTACTACGTGGCGGTAAAAACCGTCGCCATGCACAGGCCGCCACAGCCAGCAAAAGCACGCCGATGGAAGCGATCCGAGATTGTGTCAAAGCCACCCCGAACAACAGAAACAGCACCGCCAGCACCGCTATGCCAACGCGTATTTGCTTGCGCAATACCCCCCATGCACAAGCCAGCACGCCCCACAGTAACAAAGTCGCCATTTGATTGGGTTGCCCCAAGTTGGCCGACGGTCTGTCGGGCGTGAATTCCGCTGTCCACACCTGCATTTCACTACCATCACCCGCCAAGCCTAGCCATTGACGCAGCTGCATCGCGACCGATACGAGCCCAGCGATGCCAATCGCGAGAAACAGGGCATCTGCCGCACGCCTCGGTGCAGCTTCTTCCCAGTGTGCGCCAATCAGCAAGGCCAGCAGCAGTCCCAGTACATACGCGGTAGACACCCAAGCCTGTCCACTGTAGGGCAGCATGCCCGCGCCAAACTGCAAAAATGGAACAGTTACCAGCACCCCAACCACCACAGTAATTGGGTGCCACGCCACCTTCCTTGGGGAGCGAAAAATCACAGCACCCCCAGCCACGGCCACCATTGCGGATGCCCACGCATCTGAATGGAAGGTGGCCCAAGGAAAATAATGGTTGGGAAGCAGCCAAGCCATGGCCAACAGCAGAGCCCACAAACCAGACCAAACTGGCGGCAACGGATCTCGGAGATTCAACGGCATCAAGTCCCAATCCAATACATAACGTCAATACAATTCGCGCATAAAAAAAGCCCCCCGAGGGAGGCTTTTCGGACAAGCGAGGCTACTAGCCTTGGCAGCTTGCGGGACGGTATTTAGTCAAAATCGTACCCGAGCAGGTCCAAATAATCTGATTATTGGTTCCGCGCACACCTGACAACTGAATATTGGCATTATTGATACGGCTTTCACCCTGGGCGGAAGCCGTGATGATTGCGCTGGAGGCATCCGTATAAGTGTAGAAAACAGAACTGACATACTTGGAGGATTGGGGATCAATCGACACACTGTTCGCCAGTGGCATGACACCAAAAACCTGCGCTCCCTCGGCTACGACCGTCTTGCCGGAAGATGCCGCCAAGATCACTTCCGTCACCTTCGCCCGCACGGTGTAATCCTGGTACGCAGGCAAAGCCACGGCCGCCAAAATACCAATAATCGCTACAACGATCATCAGTTCGATCAGGGTGAAACCCTTTTGCAAAGAACGCTTCATGGATGCTCCTAGAGTAAATGTTAAGACGGGGTAATAACGCAGATACCGTGCCAGTTGCTTATGGGGGGCTCAACGGCCCGCTTTTGACTTTGCCGGTGTTTTTGTGAACATTTTTGTCATTCTGAGCACTTGGACTTCAATGCGCGGGACATTTTTGGCACTGTTGCGGGGCCCAAAAGGCTCTGAATATGTTGTTACACCTCAAATGCTTGCCCCGCTTTCAGCCACCGGATGTCATGCGGCACATGCCGTCCTTCGGGCAGCGCACCGTCGAACTCGGCGATCTCGTCCATGATGAGCTCGGTCTCGAAGGGTTTGGTGTGGGTGATGAAGATGGGGAACTGCTTGAGGGGGTCTATGCCTTCTAGCTCATCGGCCAGCGACGCGGGCGATAAGTGCAGGCTGCGGCGGGCGAGGTCTTTTTCACGGTTGCTGAAGGCGGTTTCGATGACCAGCATGGCCACGTTGAGCTGTTCTAGCCGGTGCCAGAACGCGGGGTTGCGCTCGGTGTCGCCGGTAAACACCCAGCAGGGGCCGCCTGCCGATACGGCGTAACCTACGGCGGGGACGGTGTGTACGGCGGGGAGGGCTTCGATGGCTTTACCGTTGATGTGGGTGGTTTCGCCGACCATGATTTCATGGAAGCTGATAAACGGGGCCTTTGGTGTGGGAATGACGCTGAAGTCGGGCCAGATGATGTTGTTAAAAATATGCGCCTTCAGGGCGGCGATGGTACCGGCCAGCGCATAGATTTTGAGGGCGGTGGTGCGCTGGGAGGCGACGGCATCGACCATCAGCGGCAGTGCGGCTACGTGGTCTAGGTGCGAATGGGTCAGAAAGACGTGGTCGATGGCGCACATCTCGTCCAGTGTGAGGTCGCCAACGCCGGTGCCTGCGTCTATGAGTACATCGTCATCGACTAAGAACGAGGTGGTTCTACAGTCTTTAGCGATGGCCCCAGAGCATCCCAGCACGCGGACTTTCATGATGGCAGCCTTTATTTGGTTTCGAAATTGGTGGTGCCATCCCATGCGGGGTCAAATGGCAGCACGCGCATGGAGGCTACCCGATCGGCATAGAGGCGATACAGGTATTTTGTCGCATCCAGGCGCTGTAATTGGATTATTTGCAGGCCACATGCGGCCCAGTTTTGTGCGCGGTAGGCGGCGAGAAACGCATGCCACTGCTGGAGCTCTTCGCGCAGCAGGGGGTTGTCGGGGTCCTGTGCTGCTAATGGCGTGTAGATGGCCACAGCTTGTTCTTTGCCTTTGACGCGGACTTTATCGAGTTCTTGCCAGAAAAACTGCGGGGCACGTTCCTGGGTGCTGGCACTGGCGACGATTTCCACGCCGTAGATTTTGCTCAAGCCTTCCAGCCGGGCACCCAGGTTGACGGCATCGCCAATCACGGTGTAGCTGCGGCGGATATTGGAGCCCATGTCGCCTACACACATGTTGCCGGTGTTGAGTCCGATGCCGATGCTGATGGCGCGCAGGTTGCGATCGCGGTGGCTGTGGTTTAGCGCTTGTACGGCTTGCACCATGTTGAGGGCGGCCATCACCGACAGATGGGCGTGCTCGGGCGTGGTGACGGGAGCGCCCCAGAAGGCCATGACGCAGTCGCCCATGTACTTGTCGATGGTGCCCCGGTGGAGGCGGATTTGTGCCGTGAGTTGGCTGAAAACTTCGTTTAGTACCGTCTGGAGTTGCAGCGGCTCCATGTGTTCCGACATTTGGGTAAAGCCGCGTATGTCGCAAAACATCACCGTGAGTTCCTGGCTACGGGCCTGCATGGTGTAGCGGTCGGGGTTCTTCAGCATTTCGCCCACCAGCTCGGGTGGGACGTAGGTGCCAAACAGATGGGCCAGTTCGCGTTTGGAGCGGCTCTCCACAAAGTAGCCATAGGCCATGTTGAGCGCCGAGGCACTCACCGCCATCCATAACGCGGCAGCCAGTGGCAGCACCAGCCCACAGCCGAGGTACAGGCCCGCATTCAATCCGATAATCGCCACGACGACGCTGGCACTGAGTGCCACGGCCTGCGTGGCGGTCAAGCGCGGCAATGCCCATGCCAGTGTCAGCCCGGTCAACAGCAACAGCAGCACGTCGTAGCCCACCGCGTAGTCGGGTTTGACGGCAATGTTGCCGTCCATCAGGCCCGACAAGACGTTGGCGTGGATTTCGACTCCAGGGTAGGTTTCGCCCACCGGGGTGACGCGCAAGTCCAGCAGGCCGGGGACGGTCGTGCCGACCAGCACGATCTTGTCGTGCAAGCTGCCATCGGGCAGGCGGCGGGCCAAGATGTCGGCGGCGGAAACATAGCGGTAGGAGCCGCCTTGGGTGCCACCCGGGCCACCAGGGCCTCGAAAAGGCACCAGTACGGCACCACGGGCATCGACGGGAATGCTGCGCAGTTGTTTACCGTGCTCGAGCTGGATGCGGTCGATGTGGTCGCTGCCTAGGCTGTTTGGGGCGACACCGGGCACCACCTGGGGCAAGCCTGTTAACAGACGAAACATGCCCAACGACAAAGAGCTGTAGTACTGCCCTTGGTGCTCCGCCAGCAATGGCAAGCTGCGCACTACGCCATCGGCATCGGTGATGGCGTTAAAGAAGCCGGCGTTCGGTGCGGCCTCTGCGAGGGGGCGGATGTTGGCGTTGTAGCCGTTCCAGGATGTCAGCCCGATGTGCCGACTTTGCTGTGCGGCCATAACCGGGGCCGGCAAGCTGCCGGAGGTGCGGCCATCGCGGTCACTGCTGAAGTAGTAGCCCAGCACCACCGGGCGGTTGCGCAGCGACTGGGCAAGGATGGCATCAAAGTCCAGCGTGCTGCGGAGTTGTTGCACGGCTTCGGCAAAGCCGGGCTGGTCGCGCAGCTGGTGGCGTGCCAAGCGTTGCAGCTGCGCCAGGCCAGAACTTTCGTCTGCCTCGGCAAACACCACATCAAAACCCAGCAGGCGGATTTTTTGGTGGTCAAAAAGGGTATTGACCAAGGCTGCCAGTTTGTTGCGGCTCCAGGGCCAGCCCAGCTCGGCCAGGCTTTTTTCATCCAGATCGACAATGACAATGCGCTCATCCCGGGTGTGCGGCATGGTGGCACGCAGACGCGCGTCGTAGATGATGTCGTCCAGGCGCTGCAACACCCCTAAACGCAGTCCCCCTGTGGCATGCAGCAGCGCAAAAACAACCGGAATCAGGGTCACCAAGACCCGGGGCCAGTGTTGAAGCAGTGCGCGCATCTGGCCGCCTCTCTCAGCCGTACTGCGGTATTACGACTGGATAAATTGCATCTGGGTGCCGGCTAGATGCAGAACATCCCCATGTTTGAGGGCTACGGGGGTTGCTCCGATTGGGGTGGCATTCAGCGTCGGCAGCTCGCTGCCTTCCACATGCCCCACCACGTAGCCGTGGGGGCGGCGGGTGATGGCGGCAACCGCTACACCGGGTTTGCCCAAGGTGGTGACGACTTTGGTGAGTGTGACCTCGCGCCCAGCCGCTGCACCGGTTAAGACTTTGATAGCAGCATGGTTCAGGTTGATGGTTTCGGCATCGGCCAGCGGTATGGGGGCCGAATGGTCGGTAGCCCGCCGGTTCAAGTTGCCAGAGCCGGAGGTTGGCTGCTGGGTGCCCAACATGCCAGGCCTGGCCATAGTGGTTTTCTCAAAGCCGGTTTCGGTCGTTTCGTTGATGAACTTAAGCTTGTACTTGCCCACTTCCACCAGATCGTTATTTTGCAAAATCTGTTTGCGGGCAGCTTTGCCATTGATATAGGTGCCGTTGGTGCTGTTGAGGTCTTCCAGGTGCACCTCGTGGCCCACCATCAAGACCACTGCGTGCTCGCCACTAACCGCTAAATTATCGATAACGATGTCGTTATAAGGCCGCCGACCTAAAGTCGTTCGGTCTTTGGTCAACTGCACTTCTTTGATGACCACGCCGTCGATCGATACGATCAGTTTCGGCATGCTCGGCTCCTGTGGCGGTTCATAGATTTGGCAATCGTAATGAGGGGGGTTAGTTGCCCAACAGCCGGGACATGAGGCCCCGTTTGGGAATTCCTGCTACGGCATAGGCCAGCAACACGGTGATGTTATCCCGTCCACCGTGCGCATTGGCGACGCTGATGAGTTGGCGTGCTTTTTGTTCCAGTGATGCGTCGGATTCCATGATACGTGCGATTGGAGCATCGTCCACCATGTCGGACAGTCCATCCGAACACATTAAATACACATCACCTTCTTCCACCGTGTGTTCATGTATTTCCAGTGCCACATTGTCTTCAATGCCCAAGGCCCGGGTGACCAGATTTTTGTTGGTGGATACGGCTGCCTGCGCTGGGGTAATCAAACCGGCATCCAGCTGCTCTTGTAATAAAGAATGGTCTTTGGTGATTTGCACCAATGCGTTGTCCCGAAATCGGTAGCAGCGCGAATCGCCAATATGCCCTAGCAGCAAGCGGGACTCTTGGAATACGCCGACCACCAGCGTGGTGCCCATACCTGCGTACTCTTTATGGGTGTTGGCCGCCGTAAAAACGGCCAAATTGGCGTTGTAGACGCAAATGTCGATGGCGCGTCGCACCTCTTTGCCATTGGCTTGCAGTCCCGCATCGAGCAGCCAGTGTCCTAATTCTTCCTGGATAAAGGTGGTGGCCATGCTGCTGGCGACTTCACCCGCGTTATAGCCACCCATGCCATCGGCCAAAACGGCTACGCCGCTCGGGGCGTCAAAAGCCACGGCATCTTCATTATTTTCACGCAACAATCCAGCATGGGTTTGCGTGCAGAACTCGTACATCATCTTTTTTGTCAGGCTAACTTCAGGGGTAGTAGAGACCGCATGTGGGGTGTTGACCATCGGCGGCGAGGATAGCAAGGCGAACAGCGCTCGGGTTGGGTTTCCTCGCAGACGCAATTTAGCCCAACAAGTCACCATCGCACACTTTTTGATATATTTTGTTACATACTATCCGTAAAAACAGCCCCGACGGGGCTGTTTTTACGGATTAACGGCCTACCCGTGTTGGGTACAACCGGGTGGCCTGGCTTATTCCGCTTTGGTTAACGCCTTGCGCTGCATCAATTTACCCACGGCTAGCACCAGCAATGCGCCTGCAATACCAAACGCGTAGTGCCAGTTTTTGTCTTGTGGCAGGTATTGCACCAGGGCCGGGTCGGAATGGGCCATAGTGCCCGCAATCCAGCCCAGCAGCATGCCACCGACTGTGATGATGAGCGGGAAGCGGTCCATCAGCTTCAGCACAATCTGGCTACCACCCACAATGATGGGGATGCTCACCAGCAGGCCAAAGATAACCAGCGGCAACTGGTGCGTCTCACCGGCACCTTGTGCGGCACCGGCAATGGCGATGACGTTGTCGATGCTCATCACCAGATCGGCCACGATCACGGTTTTCACGGCAGCCCACAGCTTGTCGCTGGACTTGATGTTGTCATGTCCGCCGTCGTCTTCTGGCACCAAAAGCTTGATACCGATCCACAGCAGCAAAATGGCCCCGACCAGTTTGAGGAAGGGCACTTGTAGCAGCGACAAGGCAAAGGCGATCAGGATCACGCGCAGAACGATTGCACCCACGGTGCCCCACAAAATGCCTTTGGTGCGCTGTGCAGCGGGCAGGCCCCGGCAAGCCAAGGCAATCACCACGGCGTTGTCGCCGCCCAGCAAGATGTCGATCATGATGATTTGGCCGACAGCCAGCCAGAAATGGGCGGTGAGGAATTCTTCCATGGGGGTCCTTAGAGTGGTGCAACTTGCCGCGCCTGGGGTACTCCGCCCAGGCGCATGCCAGTCCGTATGAAAAGGGGCGCAGTACGCCGAGAAACTGAATTTTCCCCCAAAAAAATAGGGCCTGGCACTGTGGATAACCGCAATACCAAGCCTGGGGGGTGTCTGGTCTGGCGCACCTGTTAGTGCCGCCAGACCTGGACGGGCAGAAGCCTTACTTCAGCAAAGCCTTCAGCAGCTTGGCCATTTCGGACGGATTGCGCGTAACGGTAAAGCCACACTCTTCCATCACTGCCAGCTTGGCATCGGCCGTGTCGGCACCGCCGGAGATCAGCGCACCGGCGTGGCCCATGCGCTTGCCGGGGGGCGCGGTCACGCCAGCGATGAAGCCAACAATCGGCTTCTTCATGTTCAGCTTGCACCAGCGGGCGGCTTCGGCTTCGTCTGGACCACCGATTTCGCCGATCATGATGACCGCGTCGGTATCAGGATCGTCGTTGAACGCGCGCATCACGTCGATGTGCTTCAAACCGTTGATCGGGTCGCCACCGATGCCGACGGCGCTGGACTGGCCCAGGCCGATTTCGGTCAATTGCGCCACGGCTTCGTAGGTCAACGTGCCAGAGCGGCTAACCACGCCAATCCGACCCTTGCGGTGGATGTGGCCGGGCATGATGCCGATCTTGATTTCGTCAGGCGTGATCAGGCCGGGGCAGTTAGGGCCCAGCAGCAGGGTCTTCTTGCCGCCAGCGGCTTCCTTGGCCTTCATGCGGTTACGCAGTTCCAGCATGTCCTTGACCGGGATGCCTTCGGTGATGCAGATGGCCAGGTCCAGGTCGGCTTCAACAGCTTCCCAGATGGCGGCAGCGGCACCGGCCGGTGGCACGTAGATCACCGACACGGTAGCGCCGGTATCGACGGCCGCTTCTTTGACCGAAGCAAAAATTGGGATGCCGAAAATCGACTCGCCCGCCTTCTTGGGGTTCACGCCTGCGACGAAGCAGTTTTTACCGTTGGCGTATTCCTGGCACTTTTCGGTGTGGAACTGGCCGGTCTTGCCGGTAATACCTTGGGTGATGACCTTGGTGTCTTTGTTGATGTAGATAGACATTGCTTATTCCTTAGCAGCCGCTTTGACCGCAGCAACCACTTTTTGGGCCGCATCGGCCATGGTGTCTGCACTGATGATGGGCAGGCCGGACTCGGCCAGCATCTTCTTGCCCAAGTCTTCGTTGGTACCCTTCATGCGCACCACCAGTGGCACGGACAGGTTCACGGCCTTGCAGGCAGTGATCACGCCGGTGGCGATGGTGTCGCACTTCATGATGCCGCCGAAGATGTTGACCATGATGGCCTCGACCTTTGGGTTCTTCAGCATGATCTTGAAGGCTTCGGTGACCTTCTCGGGGGTAGCGCCGCCGCCCACGTCCAGGAAGTTGGCAGGCTCAGCGCCGTACAACTTGATGGTGTCCATGGTGGCCATTGCCAAGCCAGCGCCATTCACCAGGCAGCCGATGTTGCCGTCCAGGCTGATGTAGGCCAGGTCGAACTTCGAGGCTTCGACTTCGGCTGCGTCTTCTTCGTCCAGATCGCGGTAGGCCACGATTTCGGGGTGGCGGAACAGCGCGTTCGGGTCAAAGTTGAACTTGGCGTCCAAAGCCTTGATGTTGCCGTTGCCTTCCAGGATCAGTGGGTTGATCTCGACCAGGGACGCATCGGTGTCCATGTAGATCTTGTAGAGCTTTTGCAGCACGTCCACGGCCTGGGCGGTGGAGCCCGCAGGCACGCCAATCGCGTCGGCCAACTTCTTGCCCAGCTCTTCCGTCATGCCCACAGCAGGATCGACGAAATCGGTGGTGATTTTTTCGGGGGTCGAATGGGCCACTTCTTCAATGTCCATGCCGCCTTCGCTGGACACAATGAAGGCCACTTTTTGGGTGGCACGGTCGGTCACGGCCGACACGTAGTATTCCTTCTGGATGTCAGCACCGTCTTCGATCAGCAGGCGACGGACCTTTTGGCCCAGGGGGCCGGTTTGGTGCGTGATCAGCTGCATGCCGAGAATTTCGGTAGCGAGTTGCTTGACTTCTTCGATCGAACGGGCCAGCTTGACGCCGCCGCCCTTGCCGCGTCCACCGGCGTGGATTTGGGCCTTGACCACCCACACAGGGCCGCCGAGTTTTTGGGCGGCTTCCACCGCTTCTTGCACGGTGAATGCCGGAATGCCCTTGGGCACCGGGACACCAAAATTGCGCAAGATTTCCTTGCCTTGGTATTCGTGAATCTTCATGAGGGCTCTCTCAGGAATGGATGGATTTTTGCCCGTCTGTACAGGTAAAACTGCACAAAAGGGCCCCGTTTTGTCAACCCGCGAATGTATCATGTTGCAGCGCACCAATATTGTGCTGTCTGACAACTTGCCGACCAGGACCCCTCCCCATGCCCAAAATTTTTATCGATGGCGAAGCCGGAACCACCGGTTTGCAAATCCGTGAACGCCTACAAACCATGCCGCAGATCGAGGTCGTCAGCATTGCCCCTGCGCTGCGCAAAGACCCCGCCGCCAAACGTGCGCTGATGGCCGAGGTGGATCTGGTGATCTTGTGCCTGCACGACGATGCAGCCCTTGAATCGGTCGCCATGATCGACAGTTTGCCCGGCCGCAAGCCCAAAATCATTGACGCATCTACCGCCCACCGCACCGCACCGGGCTGGGTCTACGGCTTTCCCGAGTTGGTAGCCGGCCAGCAAGAAGCCGTGGCCAAAGCCGACCGGGTGGGCAATCCCGGCTGCTACGCCACCGGCGCGATTGCCCTGATCCGCCCGCTGGTGGATGCCGGTTTTATAAGCCCGGACAGCGCTCTGGCCCTGCCCTCGGTCAGCGGCTATTCGGGGGGGGGGCGCAGCATGATGGAGGCCTACGAGCGCGGTGAAGCCCCACTGTTTGAAACCTACGCGCTGGGCCTGTCGCACAAGCATTTGCCAGAAATCATGCGCTATACCGGTCTGACCCGGCGGCCGATTTTTGTGCCGTCGGTGGGCAATTTTGCGCAAGGCATGCTGGTGCAATTGCCTCTGCACCTCGACCTGCTGCCCGGCCAACCCACTGCGCAAGACCTGCACAATGCCCTGGCTGCGCACTACGCTGGCAGCACCTGGGTTACGGTGGAGGCCCCCGGTGACAGCGGCAAGCTGGATGCCACCGCCCTGGTCAACACCAACAAGATGGAGCTGCGCGTTTTCGGCAACCCCACCCACCACCACGCGGTGCTGATCGCTCGCCTGGACAACCTGGGCAAAGGTGCCAGCGGCGCAGCGGTGCAGAACCTGCAATTGATGCTTGGGCTGTAAGGTTTTGCTATATTTTTAATAGCTTATGGCGCTTGTTCTATATGCGTTATAGCCCTAAAAGGCTTAAGAGTATGGCTACATGCTCAGCAGCGCGGGCTTGATCTCCACCACCTGGCCTTCGGCGTAGCTGCCTGCGTCCAGAATGTCAAACGCTCCGCCCAGCAGGCCCTCGATGTCCTGGCGCACCATCCACAGCGGGAAGCGCAGGTAGGCGGCAAACGGGTCCCAGTCGAAGCAGCCAAAAGTACACAGGGCCAGCTCGGCATCGGGCAGGGTTTTCAGAAAGCGCGTCACGCCCTCCAGCGCAATGGTCGAGTTGACGAACAGCGCACGCGGCAGGCCACCCAGGCGCTGGTACAGGGCCTGCACCGCCGCTTCGGCCAAGTGGGCCTCGTAGCCGCAGGCCACAATTTGCGCCGGGTCGGTGGGGCCAAATTGGGCCGCCAGGGTGTCGGTAAAGCCGTCGATACGGCGGCGGGTGGCGTAGTCGCTGGCCACACCGCCTAAAAAATACAGCTTGTTGCGCCGCGCCGCCCGCTGCGGTTGTGAATGCGCCACTAGGCACTCCGTGAGCTGCTGCGCCCCCCAGTAGTTGTCGCTGATGACCGAGCTGGCCAGCGTGCCGGGCAAGTCGATGTTGACATGCGCCACATGGTGGCTGGCGCACAGGCGGCTCACTGCGTCAGGATCGGTGGCACCCACCACCAGCAGCGACTCGATGCGGTAGGAGATCAGCGCGCCCACCGTCTCCACCTCCAGCGCCGGGTCGCGCAGGGTGCTGACCACGATGGGGTACAGGCCCCGGGCCCGGGCCAGCGTCTCGAAGGTCTGCGCCATGCTGCTGAAAAAACGGTTGTCGTGCAGCGGTATCAGCATGCCGATCAGGCCGGATTTGCTGGTGCGCAGACCGCTGGCCTGGCGGTTCAAGGTGTACTGCTGCTCGGCCGCCAGTTGCTGCACTTTCTCTACCGTTTTGGCGGCGATGCGGCGCTCTTTCCAGGTGCCATTGAGGATGGCACTGACGGTGGAGGCCGACACATCGGCCAGCTTGGCCAGGTCGTAAATGGTGGATTTGCGGGTGACCATGGGGCGGTGCAGAGACTCTAGGTTAGGGCGGGTTCAAGCATAACCGCCCCTCCATCACCGTCGGCCCAAACCCGGTGGGGAAGTATTTATCTCTTGTTAGGGTAAATGCCGGGTGCGCAAATTTTCACAATGCCTAAGATTGCACCATCGATTGTGCAACTCCATCCAATGCAAGGTTCTTCCATGACAACCTCTTCCCCTGCCGACATGCAAGCCGTGGTCTGCCACGGCCCGCTGGACTACCGGCTTGAGACCATCCCCACCCCCGTCGCCGGCCCGCACGAGCTGGTGATCCAGATAGCAGCCTGCGGCATCTGCGCCAGCGACTGCAAATGCCATTCGGGCGCGGCCATGTTCTGGGGCGGCAACGGCCAGCCTTCCTGGGTCAAGCCGCCAGTGGTGGCCGGGCATGAATTTTTTGGCTACGTGGTGGAAGCCGGGCCAGGTGCCGAAGCCCACTTTGGCGTGGCCATCGGCGACCGGGTGATTGCCGAGCAGATCGTGCCCTGCGGCAAGTGCCGCTACTGCACCTCCGGCAAGTACCACATGTGCGAAGTACACAACATCTTTGGCTTCCAGCGCCTCGTGGCCGATGGCGGTATGGCCGACTTCATGCGCCTGCCCGCCACGGCGCGGGTACACAAGATTCCCGACGGCATTTCGCTGAACGACGCAGCCATGATCGAACCCATGGCCTGCGCCATCCACACCGTCAACCGGGGCGACATCCAGCTCGACGACGTGGTGGTCATTGCCGGTGCCGGGCCGCTGGGCCTGGGCATGGTGCAGGTGGCCAAGCTCAAGACCCCCAAGAAGCTGGTGGTGATCGACCTGGTGCCCGAGCGGCTGGCGCTGGCCTTGGCCTTTGGGGCCGACGTGGTGATCAATCCCGCCACCCAGAACGCCAAAGAGATCATCCACGGCCTGACCGAAGGCTACGGCTGCGACGTGTACATCGAAACCACCGGCGTGCCCGCAGGCGTAACCCAGGGGCTGGACGTGATCCGCAAGCTGGGCCGGTTTGTGGAGTTCAGCGTGTTTGGCAAAGAGACCAGCGCCGACTGGTCCATCATCGGCGACCGCAAAGAGCTGGACGTACGCGGTGCCCACCTGGGCCCGTACTGCTACCCCATCGCCATCGACCTGATGGCGCGTGGCCTGCTCACCTCGCGCGGCATCGTCACGCACAGCTTTGCGCTCAGCGACTGGGAGGAGGCGTTCAAGCTGGCCAACTCGCTGGACTCGATCAAAGTGCTGCTGCAACCCGGCAAGGTGTGAGCATGGCGCACGCAGAGCAGAACGTGACAGGACTTACGCAAGCTCCCCCTGTACGCCCACAGGGCGATACAGGGGCGCTGCGTACGTCCTACGTCATTGGTGTCGATGTAGGCACCCAAAGCACCAAGGCCGTGCTGGTGCGCGCCGATGGCCGCATCATCGCCACGCACAGCCAGAGCTACCAGGTCGAAACCCCGGCGCCGCTGTGGGCCCAGCAGTGGCCCAGCGTCTGGATGGACGCGGTAGTTTTATGCATAAAAGGGGTGCTAGCGCAGGTAGCACCTGCGCAGACTGCTATCAAAAGCATATGTATCAGCAGTTTGTACGGCGGCTCGGGCATCCCGGTGGATGCAGACGGCAAAGCCCTCTACCCCTGCCTGATCTGGATGGACCGCCGCGCCCAGGCGCAGGTGGACTGGGTGCGCAGCACCGTAGACATCGAGCGCCTGTTCGACATCACCGGCAACGGCGTGGACAGCTACTACGGCTACACCAAGATGCTCTGGCTGCGCGATAACGAACCCACGGTGTGGGCCCAAACCGCGCAGTTTTTGCCGCCCAACAGCTTCATCAACGCCGCCCTCACCGGGCAGGTGGCGGTGGACCACAGCTCGGCCGGCAACATCGGCGGCGTGTACGACCTGGCACGCCGTTGCTGGTCTGACGAAGCCTTGGCCATGCTGGGCATTCCGCGCCGCATGATGCCGGACCGCTTGGTGGCATCGAGCGATGTGGTCGGCCCGCTGCTACCCCATTGGGCGGAAGAATTGGGCCTGCCCGTGGGCCTGCCGGTGATCGCCGGGGGCGTGGATGCTGCCGTGGCCACCCTGGCCGCCGGAGCCACGCAACCCGGCAACCACGTCGGCATGATCGGCACCAGCATGGCTTGGGGCACCATCCGCCAGCAGGTGGATGCGCGCCACGGCCTGATCAGCATGCCGCATGTGTTCAACGGCATGGAAGACCTGTACGTGTTTGGCGGTGCCATCACCGCCGGGGCCAGCGTGAGCTGGTTCCGCGAGAACTTTTGCCAGGCCGAGATTGCCGCCGGGCGCGCCCAGGGCGTGGACCCGCATGGGCTGCTGGAAGCCGCCGCCAGCGGCCTGCCCAGCGGCTCGGATGCGCTGCTGTTTTTGCCCTACCTGATGGGCGAGCGCAGCCCCTTGTGGGATGCCAAGGCCAGCGGAGCCTTCATCGGCCTGGGCCTGCACCATGGCCGCGCCCACCTGTACCGTGCCGTGCTGGAGGGCATTGCCTACGCGCTGCACCACAACATCGAAACCGGCACGCTAGACGGCCACCCGCTGGACCAGGCCATCACCATCGTTGGCGGGGCTAGCCAGTCCGACCTGTGGATGCAGATCATTGCCGACGTGACCGGCCGCCCGGTGTTCACCATCGCCGAGGAAGTCGAAGCCTCGCTGGGGGCCGCGCAACTGGCGGCTTTTGGTGTGGGCCTGATCGATGCCGCCACGGTACGCAAGGGCTGGGTGCAATTGACCCCCCGCGCCCAGCCGCAGGAGCCTGCCCGCAGCACCTATGCCGCGCTGTTTAAGTTGTATGTGGCGCTGTACCCCACCTTGAAGCCGGTAATGCACCAGCTGCGCCAGATCAGTGTGGACAGCACCGCCAAGCCCGCCATTTTGTCTTGAAGCTCAATCGATTGTGCAACTACCCAACTATGGAAGGAATCTCCCGCCCATGCCCTGAAAACCCCATACTGCTTTCGAGAAAACCAACTACATAAACCGGAGATAGACATGAAAATTCGCACCCTGACCCGCCTTGCATCCCTGACCGCCGTCGTCCTGGGCAGCACTGCTTTGTACGCCCAGACCATCGCCCCCGCCAAGATCGCGTTCCTGATGCCCGACCAGTCGTCCACCCGCTACGAAGAGCACGACAGCCCCGGCTTCAAGGCAGAGATGAAAAAGCTCTGCGCCGCCTGCGAAGTGCTCTACCAAAACGCCGACGGCGACGCATCGCGCCAGCAGCAGCAGTTCAACGCCATGATTTCGCAGGGCGTGAAAGCCATCGTGCTGGACCCGGTGGACTCCACCGCCGCCGCCTCGCTGGTCAAGCAGGCCCAGGCCAAGGGCATCAAAGTGGTGGCCTATGACCGCCCGATTCCCGCCGCCAAGGCCGACTACTACGTGTCGTTCAACAACGAAGGCATAGGCAAAGCCATTGCCGACTCGCTGGTGGCGCGCCTCAAAGCTGCCGGCGTGAAGCCGGGCGAAGGCGGTGTACTGCAGGTCAACGGCTCGCCCACCGATGCGGCGGCGGGCCTGATCAAGAAGGGTATCCACGCCGGGCTGGACAACAGCGGCTACAAAATTTTGGCCGAATACGACACCCCCGACTGGGTGCCCGCCAAGGCCCAGCAGTGGGTAAGCGGCCAGATCGCGCGCTTCGGCAAACAGATCGTGGGCGTGGTGGCGGCCAATGACGGCACCGGCGGCGGCGCGATTGCGGCCTTTAAGGCGGCGGGCGTGAACCCCGTGCCACCGGTGTCCGGCAACGACGCCACCATCGCGGCGCTGCAACTCATCATTGCCGGTGACCAGTACAACACCATCTCCAAACCCAGCGAAATCGTCGCCGCCGCAGCCGCGCAGGTCGTGGTGAAGCTGCTGGCAGGCGAAACGCCCAAGGCCGAGATGATGCTGTACGACACCCCTTCGCAGCTGTTCACCCCCGCCGTGGTGGTGGCTGGCAACCTGAAGGCAGAAATCATCGACAAGATGGTTAGCGGCAAACCGATCCAGACCGCTGCCGTGTTGTGCGTGGACCGTTACGCCGACGGCTGCAAGAAGCTCGGCATCACCAAGTAAACCTGCAGGTACAGCGCCATGACAACCCAACCAATGCAAACTTCCACGCCAGCACGCGAGCTGGTCCTGAGCCTGCGTGGCATCACCAAGCGCTTCGGCGCCGTGGCCGCGCTGACCGATATCGATCTTGACGTGCATGCGGGCGAGGTGGTGGCCTTGGTGGGCGACAACGGTGCCGGCAAATCCACACTGGTCAAGATCTTGTCCGGCGTACACCAGCCGACCTCGGGCAGCATGGCCTTTTGCGGCCAGCCGGTCACGCTGGCCGACCCCGGTGCCTCGCTGGCACTGGGCATTGCCACCGTGTTCCAGGACTTGGCGCTGTGCGAGAACCTGGACGTGGTGGCCAATATCTTCCTGGGCAAAGAGCTCAGCCCCTTCCACCTGAACGAGGTGGACATGGAGGTCAAGGCCTGGCAGCTGCTCAACGAGCTGTCGGCCCGCATCCCCAGCGTGCGCATTCCGGTGGCGGCGCTGTCGGGTGGCCAACGCCAGACGGTGGCCATCGCCCGCTCGCTGCTGCTCTCGCCCAAGCTGATCCTGCTCGACGAGCCCACCGCCGCCCTGGGCGTGGCCCAGACCGCCGAGGTGCTGGACCTAATCGAACGGGTGCGCGACAAGGGCCTGGGCGTGGTCATGATCAGCCACAACATGGAAGACGTGCGCGCTGTGGCCGACCGCATCGTAGTGCTGCGCCTGGGCAAAAACAACGGCGTGTTCCTGCCCGATGCATCCAACCACGAACTGGTGGGTGCCATTACCGGGGCCGCCGACAACTCTGTTTCGCGCCGCACAACACGAAGATCTTCGCGCCGCGAATCCTTACAAACCCACACCGCATAAGGCTCCAGAATGTCTACCCAAACCGTGGCGAAAGCCCCACCGCTGCTGGACCGCAGCGACGAACGCTACCAGGTCGAAACCGGCGTGGGCGGCGCCATCCGTACCTTCATCGACAAGGTCAAGGCCGGGGACCTGGGCTCGCTGCCGGTGATCGTCGGCCTGGCCGTCATCTGGACGGTGTTTCAAAGCATCAACCCGATCTTTCTGTCCAGCACCAACCTGATCAACATGCTGTTCGATGCGTCCACCATCGGGGTGATCTCGCTGGGCATCATCTGCATTTTGATGGTCGGTGAAATCGACCTGTCGGTCGGCTCAGTCAGCGGCTTTGCATCGGCCATCGTCGGCGTGCTGTGGGTCAACCACGGCTGGCCGGTGGGCTGGGCCATTGCCGCCGCCGTAGCCACGGGCGCAGTCATCGGCCTGGTCTATGCGCAGCTGTTCAACCGCTTCGGCATGCCCAGCTTTGTGTCCACGCTGGCCGGTTTGCTGGCCATTCTGGGTGCCCAGTTGTATGTGCTGGGCGGCACCGGCTCCATCAACCTGCCCTACGACTCGCCGCTGGTGAACCTGGGCCAGTCGCTGTTCATGCCCGCCTTTGTGGCCTACGGTCTGGTGGCCATTGCAGGCATCGTGCTGTTTCTGGCGGGGCGGCAAACCGCCGCCCGTCGCCGTGCCGCCGGTTTGTCTGCCGAGTCGATGGGCCGCCTGGTGCTGCGCACCGCCGTGCTCACCATCGTGTTGGAGCTGATCGCGCTGTACTTCTACCAGGACCGGGGCATTCCGTGGATGTTTGGCATCTTTATTGGCCTGGTGGTGGGGCTGGACTATGCCCTCACCCGCACCCAGTGGGGCCGCATGGTCCATGCCGTGGGCGGCAACCGCGAGGCGGCCCGCCGCGCCGGTATCAAGGTGCGCAGCATCTACGCCAGCGTGTTCGTGCTGTGTGCCTCGCTGGCGGCCTTTGGCGGGGTGATGGCCTCGGCCCGCCTGGCATCGGCCAGCCAGCAGGCCGGTACCGGCGACGTAAACCTGAACGCGATTGCCGCAGCGGTGATTGGCGGCACCAGCCTGTTTGGCGGGCGCGGCAGTGCGTATTCGGCGCTGCTGGGGATCATCGTGATCCAGTCGATCTCCAGCGGGCTGACGCTGCTGGACTTGTCGTCGTCGCTGCGTTACATGATCACCGGCGCGGTGCTGGCGATTGCGGTGATCGTGGACTCACTCGCCCGCCAATCCCGCGTGTCCCACGGCAGGGCATAGGCCTCAATAACTCTCGTCCTCGTCCCCGCCCGCCACCACCTTGCGCACCACGTCGCCCGAGAAGCCACGGGCCAGCAAAAACCGCTGCTGCTTGCCCCGGGCGGCGGCGTCCAGCGGCGGGGTGCCGAACTTCTTGCGCCAGACCTCGCGGGCGCGGGCCAGCTCGGTGTCTTGCAGGCTGGCCACCGCGTCCAGCACCATGCCGGGTTCCAGCCCCTTGCTTTGCAACTCTTGGCGAATGCGGGCGGTGCCCAGCTTGGCGGCACGGCGGTACAGCACCGAGTCCACCACCCGCTGCTCGTTGATGAAGTCTTTGGCCTGCAGTGCGTCCAGCGCCTGGGCCAGTTCGCCGGGTACTGCTTCAAACGGTTTCAGCTTGCGCTCCAGCTCGGCCCGCGAATACTCGCGACCACTGAGCAGGCGCAGAGCCCGGCCTTTGAGGCTGATGGGCGCCAAGCCCTTGGACGGTGTAAAAGCCATTTGCTATTATTTATATAGCTACTAGCGCAGGTAATACATGCGCTAGAGCCCTATTTAGGCTTCAGTTTTACCTTCCGCTTTGGCTTTTTTGCTTTCTTTGGCGGGTTCGGCCGGTGCGGCGGCGACGATGATCAGCGGGATGCCCAGCGACTCGCGCACTTTGTTTTCGATCTCGGTGGACAGGCCGGGGTTTTCGCGCAGAAATTCGCGGGCGTTGTCGCGGCCCTGGCCGATTTTTTCGCCGTTGTAGGCGTACCAGGCACCCGACTTTTCGATCACCTTGGCCTCCACACCCATGTCGATGATTTCGCCGTGGCGGCTGATGCCTTCGCCAAACAGAATGTCGAACTCGGCGGTCTTGAACGGGGGCGCCACCTTGTTCTTCACCACTTTGACCTTGGTCTCGTTGCCGATCGCGTCGTCGCCCTTTTTGATGGTGCCGGTGCGGCGGATGTCCAGGCGCACCGAGGCGTAGAACTTCAGCGCGTTGCCGCCGGTGGTGGTTTCGGGCGAGCCGAACATCACGCCGATCTTCATGCGGATCTGGTTGATGAAGATGACCATGCAGTTGGCCTTCTTGATGTGGGCGGTGAGCTTGCGCAGCGCCTGGCTCATCAACCGGGCTTGCAGGCCGGGCAGGCTGTCGCCCATTTCGCCTTCCAGCTCGGCCTTCGGCGTAAGGGCGGCCACCGAGTCAATGACGATCAGATCGACCGCGCCAGAGCGCACCAGCGAATCCACAATTTCCAGCGCCTGCTCACCGGTGTCGGGCTGGCTGATCAGCATTTCTTGCAGATTGACGCCCAGGTTTTGGGCGTACTGGGTGTCGAGCGCGTGCTCGGCATCCACAAAAGCGCAGGTGCCGCCGAGCTTTTGCATTTCAGCAATGACTTGCAGGGTCAGCGTGGTTTTGCCGCTGGATTCGGGGCCGTAGATTTCGATGACGCGGCCACGCGGCAGGCCGCCCACGCCCAGCGCGATGTCCAGACCCAGCGAGCCGGTGGACACCACCTGGATGTCCTCGATCACCTCGCCCTCGCCCAGACGCATGATGGTGCCCTTGCCAAACTGCTTTTCGATCTGCGCCAGCGCGGCTTGCAAGGCTTTGGCTTTTTCGGCCAGGGCTGCGGGGGTGGGGGCTGCGGGCGGGGCTTTGACGGCTGCGTTCATGGTGCGGGTCTTTCGAAAAAATGGGTGGCTGGACAGCCTGCGGTTAACTACAGGCTGGATGCTTGAACAGTAGTTTACGGCGACCCATTGTTTCTGCAATAGATTTTTTAGTCAGTTTGGCTTACCATTAAAAAATGCCAAACATCACTGCTGAACAAGGTTGGCGCGAGACGCATTTAGGCCGCTTGATGGCCGCTGCGCTACAGCGCTTCGATGCCCGCGTGCTGGAGCTAATGGCCCGCAACGTGGACGTGCCGTTGGCGCTGGGCAACCTGGCCGCCCGTGCGCAGGTGGGCGCGGCGCACATCCACATCACTCGGCATTTGCCCCTGCAAGGCGCACGGCTCACCGAATTGGCGGCGCAGGCGGGCATGAGCAAGCAGGCGATGGGTGACCTGGTGGACCAGTGCGCCGCCTGGGGCATGGTGGCCCGCACCCCTGACCCGCTGGACGCGCGGGCGCGCCGGGTGGTGTTTACGGCGACCGGGCTGGCGTGGCTCAAAGCCTTCCAGGATGCGGTAGCGCAAGCCGAGGAAGAATTCCACCAGGCTGTAGGGACCGAAATTGCGACCGTCGTTGCGTTGGGCTTGGAGGCCTACGCTACATAATCGCGCAAAAATGAGGAGACCCGCATGCGTATCTTGATTGCAGAAGACGACCAGGTTTTAGCCGACGGCCTGTTGCGCGGCCTGCGTGCATCGGGCGCTGCGGTGGACCATGTGGCCAGTGGCACCGAGGCCGATGCCGCGCTGCTGACCAACCGCGAATTCGACCTGCTGATCCTCGACCTGGGCCTGCCCAAGATGCATGGCCTGGAGGTGTTGAAGCGCCTGCGCGCCCGGGGCTCGTCGCTGCCGGTGCTGATTTTGACGGCGGCCGACAGCGTGGAAGAGCGCGTCAAGGGCCTGGACTTGGGGGCCGACGACTACATGGCCAAGCCGTTTTCGCTGCAAGAGCTGGAAGCCCGGGTGCGTGCCCTGGCCCGGCGCGGCGCGGGCGTGGCCAGCAGCAGCATCCAGCACGGCCCGCTGCTGTACGACCACGCCGGGCGCATGGCCAGCATCGACGGCAAACCCCTGGAACTGTCGGCCCGCGAACTCGGCCTGCTGGAGGTGTTGTTGCAGCGCGTGGGGCGGCTGGTGAGCAAAGAGCAGCTGATCGAGCGCCTGTGCGAATGGGGCGAAGAGGTCAGCGTCAACGCCATTGAGGTCTACATCTACCGGCTGCGCAAGAAGATCGAGAAAGGCCCGATCCGCATCGCCACGGTGCGCGGGCTGGGGTATTGCCTGGAAAAAATCGCGCCCTGAGATAAATGAGGCATGTTTTAAGCCTCCAGCGCATACGCAATATGCGCATATAGCTACTTAAACAGTAGCAACTTCCGCCCACTCCCGCACATAGCCCGGCACCGCCCCCGGCCCAGCTGCGTCCAGCACCGGCGCAGCGCGGGTCTGCACCAGGGGGAGCACACCGGTCCACACGGGGATGGCCATGTCTTCTGCGTCGTCTACCGGCGGGCCGGTGCGGACTTTGCACACCGCCTCGTCCAGCGCGATGCGCATCACCGTGGTGGCGGCGAATTCTTTGGCGCTGCCCTGGCGGATGTCGGCGTTGCGGCCCGGTGCGATGTGGTCCATGAAGGCATCCATCGCGGCGCGCTTGTCGGCATCGGACGCCACCCGCTCAAACGTGCCGTAGACCACCGCCGAGCGGTAGTTCATCGAATGGTTGAAGGCCGAGCGGGCCAGCACCAGTCCATCCACATGGGTGATGGCCACGCAGGCCGGGGTGCCGCCCGCCAGCAGCTTGAGCAAGCGCCCGCCGTTGGAGCCGTGGATGTACAAGTGCGCGCCGATGCGCCAGCAGGCGGTGGGAATGTTGTGCGTGCCCTGTGCGTCGGCAAAGGCGATGTGGCACACGTAGGCCGCGTCCAGGATGGCGTACAGCGTGCTGCGCTGGTAGTCGGCGTTTTCGGCGATGCGGCGGATGCGGGTGCGGGCGCTGGGGGCTTCGGTCATGGCGGGCTTTCAAAGCGGTGAAAAGTGGGCGCACTATAGGTTTGTATGGCCCCACAGTTAGGGCCATAAACTATTGATTTTTTAGAGCCATCTATGGACTACGCACTGCTGTTTGCCCACCACCTGCACAGCCACCCTGCGGGGCCGCGCCAGCGCCAATTGCACGCCTGCCTGCGCGCTGCCATCCGCAGCGGCACCCTGGGCGCGGGCACGCGGCTGCTGGCCACCCGGCAGCTGGCGGCCGACCTGGGCGTGTCGCGCAACACCGTGCTGTACGCCTACGCGCAACTGGCCACCGAGGGCTATGTGCAGCCCGACCGCCGGGGTACGCGGGTGGCCGAGTTGGCGCTGGCCAAACCGCTGGCGAACACCGCGCAGAGGGCCAGCACAGCCCCCTCGGCGGCGCAGCCCACGCTGTCGCGCCGCGCCCACACCGGCGAACCCCTGCTTGAACCCCTGACCGAGGCGCACTGGATGGGGGCCTTCGTTCCGGGTGTGCCCGCGCTGGCCGACTTTCCGCTGGCGGCTTGGCGGCGGCAGATGGACCGGGCCTGGCGCAGCCTGTCCACGGTGCAGCTGAACTACGGTGGCCCGGCCGGTCAGCCGCTGCTGCGCGAAGCCATTGCCGAGCATCTGCGGGCGGCGCGTGGCGTGGTCTGCGAGGCGCGCCAGGTGTTCATCACCGACGGCACGCAAAGCAGCCTGGACCTGTGCGCCCACGCGCTGGCCGATGTGGGCGACACGGTGTGGCTGGAAAACCCCGGCTACCGGGGCGCGCTGACCGCCTTCCAGGCCGCCGAGCTGCGGGTGCATGGCATTGCGGTGGATGCCGACGGCATCGCCCCCAGTGCCGCCGACTGGCAGCAGCACCCGCCCAAGCTCATCTACACCACGCCGTCGCACCAGTACCCGCTGGGCAGCGTGCTCAGCCTGCCCCGGCGGCTAGCACTGCTGGCCCAGGCCCAGGCCTGCGGCGCACTGGTGATTGAAGACGACTACGACAGCGAATTCCGATACGACGGCCCGCCCCTGGCCGCCATGCAGGGGCTGCGGCCCTTTGCTCCGGTGCTGTACCTGGGCACCTTCAGCAAAACCCTGTTTCCGGCGCTGCGCATCGGCTTCATGGTGGTGCCGCAGCACCTGGTGGCCCCGCTGGAGCGGCGGCTGGCCCGGTCGGCCCCGCGCGGGCGGGCGGCCGACCAGTTGGCGCTGGCAGAATTTTTGCGCAGCGGCCAGTTCGCCACCCACCTGGGCCGCATGCGCCGCCTGTACCGGCAGCGGCGCGATGCCTTGCGCAGCGCGCTGGTGCAGCACTTTGGCCCGGGCGTGGCGGTGGTGGGCGGCTCGGCGGGCATGCACCTGGCGCTGGGGCTGGACGCAGCGGTGTCCGACGTAGCCGTCAGCGCCCAGGCCTTGCAGCACGGCATCGTGGCCCACGCCCTGAGCGCGCATGCGGTACCCGGCAGCGGGCCGGTGTGGAACGGGTTGATGCTGGGCTATGCCCAGGTGCCTGCCGAGCAGATGGAGGCGGCGGTGCGCAAGCTGGCAGCGCTGGTGGCGGGTTAATCTGCCGAGTGGACGACGCCTTTTTTCAGCAAAATATTGCCGTACAGCCGCGTCTCCCCGGTGGCCACCACGGCAAAGGCCTGGGCGGCGCGGGCGTAGAAGGCGAAGCGCTCCAGCGTGGCGGGCGGCTGCTCGCCGTGGCGTACCAGGGTGGCGGCAAAGTCCTGCACCGCAGGCGGCACGGCGCTGGCATCGCCCACCACCTGCATGGTGTGGGCGGCAGCGGGCACAAAGTCGTCTAGCGGCAGCACCGACAGCACGGCATCCAGCACCCGGGTGGCATCCACGCCGGGCAGGTGTACCAGCCGTTTGGCGTGGGTGGCGGCCGGAAAGTTGGCATCCACCAGGGCGATTTCGTCGCCGTGGCCCATAGAGGCCAGCACGTGCAGCAGGTCGGCGCTGAGCAAGGGGGAGAGATTTTTAAGCATGGAATAAACCCGTAAAACTAGCGAAATCAGAGGTGCGCGTGGGCTGCCATATTAGGGCTATTTTTTGCCGGCTGGCCGGTGGATATTGATTCACTTATAGTCAATCGCCCCCATGTAAACCCGAGCTATTTGGAGGCAAAAAAACACGTTTCTGCACACCGTGCAGGTGTATCGTTCCCTATCAAAAACAAAAAGGTGTTGCCCATGACTGCTACGTATTCCAACCCCCACCAGCGGGCACCCCAGGCTTCATCCCAGGCCTTGCTGGGCGATAAAGTCATGTTGGCGGCGATTGCACTCAGTGCCATCGCCGCCATTGTTTTGGGCTTCCAGTTTGTCGATTCCGGCCTGGCATTTGGCGTGTCGCTGTTGCTGCTGGTGGTGGCCGGGCTGGTCTACGCCACCTGCAAGGGCACCATGACGTCCCGCCTGGTGCTGGCGTTTGTGCAGGTGTCGCTGGTGGCCCTGCACATCCAGCTGGCGCGCGGCATGATTGAGCTGCACTTTGGCGTGTTCGTCACGCTGGCGCTGCTGCTGGTGTACCTGGACTGGCGGCCCATCGTCTTTGGGGCCGCGTTGTTTGCGGTGCACCATGTGCTGTTTGACCGGCTACAGGCGGCCGGCCTGGGCTTTTATTGCGCCACCGAGCCCGACTTTTTACGCATCATGTTGCATGCCACCTATGTGGTGATCCAGACGGCGCTGGAAGTGGTGCTGGCCCTGGGCATGGGCCGCACTGCGCTGCAAGGCGAAGAACTGGTTGAGCTGGTGGGCGGCGTAGACCGGGCCGATGGCATTGCCTTGGGCGTGGCCCACGTCAAGGTCACCACCCCGGTGGCACTGGCTTTGCAGGCCGCGCTGGCGCGGATGGATGGCGCGGTGTCGGCGGTGCGCGGCTCTACCAGCAATATCGAAACCGCGTGCAGCGAAATCGCCACCGGTAACCAGGATTTGAGCGTGCGTACCGAGCAAACCGCCAGCAATTTGCAACGCACCGCCAGCAGCATGGAATCGCTGACCAGCACGGTGAAGCAGTCGGCCGATGCCGCCCACCAGGCCAACCAGTTGGCGGCATCCGCAGCCGCCGTAGCGGCCCGTGGTGGCCAGGTGGTCAGCCAGGTGGTCACCACCATGGACGAGATCAACCAAAGCTCCAAAAAGATCTCCGACATTATTGGCGTGATCGACGGCATCGCTTTCCAGACCAATATTCTGGCGTTGAACGCCGCCGTAGAAGCCGCCCGCGCGGGTGAGCAGGGCCGTGGCTTTGCGGTGGTGGCCAGCGAGGTGCGGTCCTTGGCCGGGCGCAGTGCCGAAGCAGCCAAAGAAATCAAGACGCTGATCAGTGCCTCGGTCGAACGGGTGGAGTCCGGCTCGCGGCTGGTGCACAACGCGGGCAGCACCATGACCGAGATCGTCAGTTCGGTGAAGCGGGTGAGCGACATCATTGGCGAGATCACCGCCGCGTCTGCCGAGCAGTCGGACGGCATCACCGAGGTCAACCATGCCATTGCCCAGCTCGACCAGATGACCCAGCAAAACGCGGCCTTGGTAGAGCAATCTGCTGCTGCTGCCGAGAGCCTGCGCGACCAGGCCCGGCGGCTGGTGGATGCGGTGGAAGTGTTCCGCGTTTCGTAAGGGATCGTAAGGGATCGCAAGGGGCCGTTTTTAAACGGCCCGTGCCACCGCCTTAGTTGAGCACCATGCTCAAGCGGCGGCGGTACGTGGCTACCAGCAGCGCCTGCGGGTCTTGCACGGCGACCGACTTGCCGGAGATTTCAATCCCCCCCGCCGTCTTGTTGCCCGCATCCAAGCTGACCTTGGGCTTGGGCGGGGTGAGCAGCTCCAAAATGGCGATGAAGACCTTGCGCGGGGCTTCCTCACTCCACTTTTTGTCGCGCATGATGATTTCTAGCAGCTCGTCCATCGCGGCGGTCCAGTCGCCCTGGGCCATCAGGATGCGGCCTTTGGCGAAGCGCGCATCGAAGTCGCGCTTGTTGGCGGTAATTTTTATGTCTAATTCGGCTATGGCGCTTATATCTTTTGCGCTGGTAGCTGCGAAATTAATAGCGCCAATCCACTGCGACAGGGCTTCAAAACGCAGCTGCGCGGGGATGTACTTCAGCGTGGGTTGCAACGCGGCCTCGGCTTCTTCGAGGTGGCCGGCCTGGGTCAGCAGGCGCACATAGTCAAACCGGGCATCGTCGTTGGCCGGGTCTAGCGCCAAGGCTTGGTGCAGCTTGTAGAGGGCGGCATCGGTGTCACCGGCTTCGGCCAGGGCCAGGGCTTCCTCGGCCTCGGTCGGCTCGGCTTCTAGCGGCGCGCCAGCGGGCACGTGTTTGTCCAGAAATTCTTTCACCTTGCCCTCGGGCAGCGCGCCCTGAAAGCCATCCACCGGCTGGCCGTTGACCACCAAAATGCAGGTGGGAATGCTGCGGATGCCAAAGGCTTCGGCCAGTTGCTGCTCCTGGTCGGAGTCGATCTTGGCCAGCTTGAAGCGGCCCGCGTAATCCGCCTCTACCTTCTCCAGCAGCGGGCCAATAACCTTGCAGGGCTCGCACCACGGGGCCCAAAAATCGACCAGCACCGGGGTGGTCATGGAGGCAGCAATGACCTCGGTTTCAAAGTTGGCAAAGGTGACGTCGATCATTTTTGGGGGGCCTCAAGGGCAAAAAGTAAAATTGAAGGCTAATCAAAAAGTAGCCCTATGACTAAAGATGTAGAAATTGGTGTGGTGATGGGTTCCAGCTCCGACTGGGACACCATGCAGCATGCGGTGCAGATTCTCCAACAGTTTGGCATTGCGCACGAAGCGCGGGTGGTATCGGCCCACCGCATGCCCGACGACATGTTTGCCTACGCCGAAGCCGCCGCCGGGCGTGGCCTCAAGGCCATCATTGCGGGCGCGGGCGGTGCCGCCCACCTGCCGGGCATGCTGGCCGCCAAAACCCCCGTGCCGGTGCTGGGCGTGCCGGTGGGCACCAAGCATTTGAGCGGCGTGGATTCGCTGCACAGCATTGTGCAAATGCCCAAGGGCATTCCGGTGGCTACCTTCGCCATTGGCAACGCGGGTGCGGCCAACGCGGCCCTGTTTGCCGTGGCCCTGCTGGCGAACGAGAACCCGGCTTTGCGTGCCCAGCTGGAAGCCTTCCGCGCCGCGCAGACCGAGGTGGCCCGCAGCATGGTTGTGCCGCCCGTACTATGAAGCCCATCCTCCCCGGAACCACGCTGGGCGTGATGGGCGGCGGCCAACTGGGCCGGATGTTCATCCACGCGGCCCAGCGCATGGGCTATTTCACGGCGGTGCTGGACCCGGATGCGGCCAGTCCGGCCGGGCGCGTTAGCCACCACCACATCGCCACCGACTACCTGGACCCGCAGGGCCTGGCGCAGTTGGCCGTGCTGTGTGATGCCATCACGACCGAGTTTGAAAACGTGCCCGCGCCCGCCCTGGCCACGCTGGCGCAGAGCAAAACGGTGGCACCCGCCGCGTCGGCCGTGGCCATCGCCCAAGACCGCGCTGCCGAAAAGGCCCACTTCGTGCGCTGTGGCGTGCCGTGTGCGCCGTATGCCGTGATCGACACGCCAGAGCAACTGGCCGCGATCGACGAAGCCCTGCTGCCGGGCATCCTCAAAACCACCCGCATGGGCTACGACGGCAAGGGCCAGGCCCGCGTCGCCACCCGCGCCGCACTGGCAGCGGCCTGGGCGGATATGCGCAACGTGCCCTGCGTGCTGGAGAAAATGCTGCCCCTGGTGGCCGAATGCTCGGTGATCGTGGCCCGTGGCACCGACGGCCAGATGGTGCACCTGCCACCGCAGCGCAATCTGCACCGCGACGGCATTCTGGCGGTGACCGAGGTTTATGAGGAAAATATGCCTCTGGCGCTTATAGAGCAAGCGGTAGTTGCTACGAAATCTATAGCGAGTGGTTTGCCCTACGTGGGCGTGCTCTGCGTGGAATTTTTCGTGCTGCAAGACGGCAGCCTGGTGGTCAACGAAATCGCCCCGCGCCCGCACAACAGCGGCCACGCCAGCATGGACTGCTGCGACGTGTCCCAGTTCGAGCTGCAAGTGCGCACCCTCACCGGCCTGCCGCTGGTGCAGCCGCGCCAGCACAGCCCGGCGGTGATGTTGAATTTGCTGGGCGACCTGTGGTTTGTGCAGTCTGAACTTGCCACCACGCCACCCTGGGCCGAAGTCTTGGCCCTGCCCGGCGCGCACCTGCATCTGTACGGCAAAGCCCGCGCCAGCCGGGGCCGCAAGATGGGCCACCTGACGCTGACCGGCCCCACGGTAGCCGCCGTGCGCGCCACCGCCCTGCAAGCCGCCGCGTTGCTCGGCATCGAGGCGTTCTGATGCTGCTAGACGGCCAAGACCCCGCAGCCATCCAGCAAGCCGCCCAGGCATTGGCGGCGGGTGAGTTGCTGGGCCTGCCCACCGAAACCGTCTACGGGCTGGCGGCAGATGCCTCCAGCGACACGGCGGTGGCCAAGATATTTACCGCCAAAGGCCGCCCCAGCGACCACCCGCTGATCGTCCACATCGCGCCCGGCCCGGCGGGCGTAGTGCACTTAGCCGCAGGCGTGTCACATTTCGCAGCCAATGTGCCGGCCTTTGCCCAGGCGCTGATGGATGCCTTCTGGCCCGGCCCGCTGACGCTGATCCTGCCGCGCCGCCCCGGCGTAGGCGCTACAGCGGCAGGCGGGCAAGACAGCATCGGCCTGCGTTGCCCAGCGCACCCGGTTGCACTGGCAGTCCTGCAAGCCTGCGCCGCCTTGGGCGTGGCTGGGTTGGCCGCACCCAGTGCCAACCAGTTTGGCCGCGTCAGCCCCACCACGGCGGCGCATGTGCAGTCGGAATTTGGTGCGGACCTGCTGGTATTAGACGGTGGCCCGTGCAGCATGGGCATCGAGTCCACCATCGTCGATTGCACCCGTGGCGAACCCGTGCTGCTGCGCCCTGGCAGCATTGGCCGCGACCAGATCGAACACGCCTGCGGCCAGCCGCTGCGCGACAAGGACACGCTGGCCAACGCGCCACGCGCATCGGGCACGCTGGAGGCGCATTACGCCCCCACGGCCAAGGTCCGGCTGATGACCGCTGCGGCGCTGCAAACCGCGCTGGATTTGCTCGGCACGGGGCTGGATGGCCAGGCCGTGACCATCGCCGTGTACGCCCGCCAGCCCCTGCGCAGCCGCTCGGCCCAGGTGGTGTGCCACGCCATGCCCCCAGATGCCGCCGCCGCCGCGCAAGCCCTGTTTGCCGCGCTGCGCGACTTCGATGCCCAGGGCGTGCGCCTGATCTGGGTGGAAACCCCGCCCGACACGCCCGCGTGGGAAGGCGTGCGCGACCGTTTGCAACGGGCTTCGGTCGCATGAAGGGGGCTTGAAGGTTCTTTACCCAAATTGGCTTTATTGCATCGTTAAACTCATCTATCGTTTTTTGGAGTTACCTATGACCGTTTTTAGCTTGCGCCGTGCCGTTTTGGGCCTGGCCTGCGCCTCGGCTGCCTTGTTGGCCGCTTGTGGTGCCAGTTCTGTGGAGTCGCAGTTGAATCCGACCCGGATCATCGGCTTCGGCGATGCGTTTAGCGTGGTCACCCCCGGGGCCAGCTATACCGTGAACAACAGCACCAGCGGTGTCATCACCACCTGGATCGGTCAGCTGGCCAGCAGCTACGGCGTGGTGCTGAACACCTCGCTGGTGTATGCCAAGGGCAATGCCCGCATCAACAGCACCACCGATGCCGCCGGTGGCAGCAACACCCCGATCAAGGTGCAGATCGACAACTTTCTGGCCAGCAATACGCTGGGGGCCAGCGACCTGGTGGTCATCAACGGCGGCATCAGCGACATCGTGGCCGACATGGCGGCCAGCGGCAACACCGCCAACGCCACCCAGTACGGCAAAGACCTGGGTGCGCAAGTGCGCCGCCTGGTGACCGCTGGCGGCAAATACGTGGCGGTGGTGGGGGTGTACAACCTGGGCCGCAGCCCTTGGGCTACCGTGCTGGGCAAAACCTCCGAACTGGAACTGGCCAGCCGCGCCTTCAACGTGGCCTTGAAGGTGTCGATTGAAGACCTGGGCGCCAACGTGCGCTATGTCGAAGCCGAGGCCTACTTCAATAATTTGTCGGGCTCCGAATACACGAACTATGGCTTTACTAACAAATCGGATTTGGCCTGCACTTCGGTGGACTCGGCTGCGGGCATCGGCACCGGTACCGGGCAAGTCAATTCGTCACTGTGCACGCCCTCGACCCTGAACCCGGCCATCGTGGCCAATTCCGCCGGTGTTACCTACGACCAGTACCTGTTTGCCGACCGGCTGTACTTCACCCCCCTTGCGCAGCGTCTGTTTGGCGTGCAGGTTTACAGCTTTTTGCACGGCTCCAGCGGCTTCTAAACGGCCACCGATCCCCAACAAAAAACCGACCCAAGGGTCGGTTTTTTGTTGGGAAAAATGGACCGGGCTGGTTTAAAACGCGTAACCCAGGCCCACACACAGCGTCAGCGGGTTGAGCGTCACATCGATGCTTTGCCCCGTGGACAGCGTGCCCCGGGTTTTGACGAAGGTTTTAATCACCGCCCCCTCGACGAACCAGCGCGGGTTCAGGTTCACCCGCGCCCCCACCTGCATCGACACCCCCAGGCGGGACTCCATCGCCAGCGTAGTGGGGTTGCTGGACGTGCCGCCGGTAATGGCCGTCAACGTGGCGTTGCCACGCTCTTTGTACAAATGGGCATAGGTCAAGCCAGCCCCCACAAACGGCCGAAACACCGCCGCAGGCTCGCCAAAGCGGTACTGGGCCAGCAGCGAGAAGGGCAACGACCGGGTTTCACCAATTTTGCCGGCGCCGCTGATGGCACCGGCACCCGTCAGGTCGTGGGTGAATGGCATGGCCAAGGGCAGGTCTAGGGCCCAGTGGTCGGTCAGCATGTATGTGATGCCGCCCGACAAACGGGTATCGCCTTCTGCGTCGATCTGCGTGCCCGGCAGGCTGGAGGCCGACAGGTTGCCGCTGTCTACCTGGGGGGTGATGCGGGTCAGGCCGCCACGCACCGTCCAGGTGCCGGCGGTCTGGGCCTGGGCCGCCCCCGCAGCCAGCAAAAGGGCGCAGGCCAGGCCAATGGTGTTGGATTTCATACGGGTGTGTCCTTGGGAAAGTTGTCCTGAGGGGCTTACAACCAGCCAGCCTGGGCCATTTTCAGGGCCACAAAGCGGTTCAGTAGCTGGTAACCAAACGGGGTGGGGTGTACACCATCGGCATACAGGTAGTGGCTGACATCCACCCCGGCCAAGGTGTTCAGTGGGGTGCAGGCCAGCGACGACCCTCCCAAGATGTTGCCTGTGGGGTTGGTGGTGGGGTGGTAGGCGGTGCTGCTGCAGGCCGGGGTGCTGATGTTGTTCAGGCCGTACTGGGTTGGATTGGTGGTCTGGGCCACGCTTTCGGCATAGGCATCGACATACAGAATGCCGGCCCGACCCGCCAGCGCATTTTGCAGCGTGGTGTTGTAGGTGCTGACCATCGCTTTGAGCAGGGCGGTAGCACCCGAACTTTGGCCGAACGGTGTGTGTTCGATGCTGGGGGTGTTGACCACCACCACATACTTGGCACCTTTGCCAATGACGGAAGCCACGATGTAGCTGGCCAGCTCCTGGGCATCCTGGGCGGAATGGGCCACGGCGGCCGTGGCCGCCGCGTTCACGGCCGCCGCTCCCCCGGCGGCTACGGCGGCCTGCTCGGCGCTGGTCCAGCCCGCCACGGCGGCGGCCCCGGCTGCGGCAGCCCCGCCCGTGGCCGCAGACGACACGGCGTTGATATGCATAAAAGTGTCATTTGCCCCGGCCATCACGGTCACCAGCTCGGTGCCGGTGTAGTTGCCGTGGGCCGCAAGGTGGTTGGCAAACTGGGTCACCAAAGGCACGGCCATCAGACCGATGTTGGTAGCGCCTGCGGCCACTTGCAGTGCATAGCTATTGGGGCCAGCGGGCGAGGTCACCCGCGAACTACCTTGGGCATAGTTGGTACATGTGGGGTGGCTGGCCAGTGCTACGGCCGCAATACCCGGCTGGTTCGACAGCAGGCCCGTCTGGGCGGAGCAGGGTGCCGGCAGCGTGAGCTGGGCGGCTAGCAGTTCGGTCCAGTTTTCCAGGCCCGTGCCGCTGTTGACGCTGAACTTGCCGCCGCCCGCTGCTGCAATCGTGCCGACTTTGTAGGTGCCGACATCGCTCAGGCTGTCGCCAAACGACACCAGCGTGGTGAATGAAACTTTGGTGGCGGTATCGCTGCCGCCCCCGCCGCAGGCCGACACCAGCAGTGCCGCCGTGGCAGATGCCATCAGCCGCGCCATTTTTGTGGGAATCCAATGCATCGCTCACTCCTGTTGTAAAAAAGAACGGTCGTTCTTTTGTGGCTTGAATATTACGCGGCCCAGGCAATATGACACAAAGGGTAACTACTGATTTTGGGGCGGCTTACTCTTCCTTTACCGCCCATTCCACCAGCGCGTCCAGCGCGGGCCGGGCGGCTGGAGCCAGCGGATGGTTGACGATACCCACCACCACATAGCGCTGGCCGCTGCGCCCGGTGGCATAGCCCGCCACCGAGGCCACGTCGCGCAGGCTGCCGGTTTTGAGCTGGGCGTTGCCGATGGATTCGGGCGCCAGGCCCCGGTCGCGCATGCGCTGCACGGTGCCGTCCACCCCGGCGATGCCTAGCGAGTTGGCAAACACCGCCGCCTGCGGGTGGGCGGCGGCGCGCTTGAGCAACTGGCCCAGGGCGCGGGCGCTGGTGCGCTCGTCGCGGCTCAGGCCGGAGCCGTTGTCCAGCGTGGGCACGGGCACGTCGCTGCCGATGGCTTTGGGCCACCAGGCGGCTACAGCAGCACGGGACGCGGCAAAGCTGCCGGGTTGGGCGGTTTGCAAGCCCAGCGTCAAAAACATCTGCTGCGCCATCACGTTGTTGCTGAACTTGTTGACATCGGCAATCAGCGCCGCCAGCGGCAGCGAGGGCGCGTCCAGCAGCCAGCGGGCATCGCTGGGCGTGCGGCCATCGCGCACCACGCCGCCCAAACTACCGCCCAGGCCCAGGTACAGGGCTTGCAGCACCCGGCGGGCGTAGCTGGCGGGGTCGGTGTAGGCCACGGGCCAGACGCGCTCGCCGCACTTCACCGGGTAGCTGCCGCCAAACTGCACCCGGTCCGGGTCGTCAAAGCGGGCCTGCAACTCGCCGCGCCAGTCGTTACAGCTTTGGGCGCTCAGCGGCACTTGTGCGTCGATCTGTACCCCGGCGATGGGCGGTTCGCTGCGGATGCGGGCAATGCCGCTGTCGGGCTCGGGGGTGAAGGTAAAGATCAGCGACTTGAAGTTGACCAGCAGGCCGTCCGGGGCACTGTTGTAGGGGCTGAGCGCCTGGCCGTCGAAGGCGGCGGGGTCACGGTCCACGGGTGCAAAAATCTGGTGGTCCAGCACGATGTCGCCGCGCACCTTTTGCACGCCCCGGGCTTGCAGGGCGGCCAAGTCGGCCACGATGCGCTCCAGCACCCACTTGGGGTCGCCGCCGCCCTGGATGTACAGGTTGCCCAGCAGCACCCCGTCTTTGACCGGGCCATCGGTGTAGAAACGTGTCTTCCAGGTGTAGTCGGCCCCCAGAGTGTCCAGCGCGGCAAAGGTGGTGACCAGCTTCATCACCGAGGCCGGGTTCACCTGCGCATCCATCCGGTGGCCCAGGCGTGGCGCCCCCACGCCATCGGCCCGCGCCACATACAGGCTGACCGCGTTGGGCGGCACCTTGGCCCGGGCCAGGGCGTTGGCAATGTCGGGCGGCAGGCGCTGGACCTGTGCGTGAACCACGCAGCACGCGGCCAGCAAAGCCAGGGCGCACAGGCTGCGCCAGAATCGGGGGGAGTGTGTGGAATGTGTCATAGGTAATCAGCTATAGAAATAGTAGCTGATTGCGCTAGATAATCCTGCGCTACCCGCCTTTTTCTTCTGTAAATCTGCCCCATGAATCTGCTCGCCTTTGATACCAGCACCGACACCCTGTCCATCGCCGCCACCGATGGCGTGCAGGTGTGGCAGCACAGCGGGCCGGGCGGGGCGCAGGCCTCCAGCACGCTGATCCCGGCCATTCTGGCGCTGCTGGAGCAGGCCGGGCTGCGGCTGGACCAGCTGGCGGCCATCGCCTTTGGCAACGGCCCCGGCTCGTTCACCGGGCTGCGCACCGCCTGCTCGGTGGCGCAGGGGCTGGCGTTTGGGGCCAACCTGCCGGTGCTGCCCATCGACACCCTGCTGGCCGTGGCCGAAGAGGCCCGCCACCAGCACGGCGTGCAGCTTGTGCAGGCCCTGCTGGACGCGCGCATGGACGAGGTCTACACCGGCTTCTACCGCTACCAAGACGGCGGCTGGACCCAGCGCGATGACTTCCAATTGGTGCGGCCCGAGCACCTGCACGCGCAAGCGGGGTGGGCGCAGGCGGGCAACCCGTTTACCGTCTACGCCGACCGCCTGCCCGCGTCTGACGGCCTGCGCATCCCCACCCTGCCCACCGCCACGGCCCTGCTGCGGCTGGCCCCGGCCTTGCTGGCAGCGGGGGCGGGCGTACCTGCCGACCAGGCCCTGCCGCGCTACATCCGCGACAAAGTGGCCAAAACCACCGACGAGCGCATGGCCGAAAAAGCGGCCTTGGCCGGGCTGGCATGAGTGCCCTGTTAGCCGCCCCCGATGCGGCCGAAGTGCGCTTCGAGACGCTCACCCCCGACTGGCTGGATGTGCTGCTGCCGGTGGAGCTGGCCGCCTACGCCCACCCCTGGTCGCGGGCCAACTTCATGGACGCGCTGGCGGCGGGCTACCAAATGCAAATCCTGCTGGCCGGGGAGGTGGTGCTGGGCTACTTTGTGGCCATGCAGGGCGTGGACGAGGTGCATTTGCTCAACCTCACCGTCGCCCCGGCCTACCAGGGCCAAGGCTGGTCGCACCTGATGCTGGACGCGCTGGCCCTGTGGTCGCGCGGCCAAAAAGCCCAGTGGCTGTGGCTGGAAGCCCGCGTGGGCAACACCCGGGCGCTGCACGTCTACACCCGCTACGGCTTCAACCGCGTCGGCCTGCGCAAAGACTACTACCCCAATGGCAGCGGCCAGCGCGAGCACGCCATCGTCATGAGCATGCCGCTATGAGCCTCGACCTAGACACCCGCCAGCGCGCCATGCTGGCCGAAATGCACAGCCCCGTGTGGTGGCCTGAAACCGTGGTCGAAACGCTGGCTGCCCCCGCACCCGCCGCGCCACGGGCCGCGCCGCCAAGCACGGCCCAAAGTATCAGCCAGGTGCTGGACCGAACTCCTGAATTAATAGCTAATCCCGCACAGGAAATAAGCGCTAGCGGCATAAAAAGCACTGAAAAATCGGCCGCACTGAACTGGCCCGCTGCCCAAGCCAGCGTGTGGCTCAACGCCGCCCCCGGTGGCCCGGCCGACTGGCTGGTGCTGGGCGAGGCGCTGGGCATTGCCGACGATGCCGCCCGGCCCTTTGCTGTGCCCGAATCACCCGAGGCGCAGCTGCTGGGCAATATGCTGCACGCCATAGGCATCACCCCGGCGCACAAGGCGGGCGCACCTTCGGCCTGCATCACCAGCGTGCAAAAGCTGCGGCTGGCGGACGGTGCCGACCCCCTGGCCGACAGCGCCCCGCACCTGCGCCGCGCCGTGGCCCTGCTGCAACCCAAGGTGATTTTGGCCCTAGGCCCGTTTGCCGCCCAGCTGTTGCTAGAAGGCAGCATGCCGCTGGGCCAGATGCGCGGCCGGGTGCACCGCTACCACGGCGTGCCGGTGGTGGTCAGCTACCACCCCGCCACCCTGCTACGCAACCGCCCGGAAAAGGCCAAGGCCTGGGCGGATCTGTGCCTGGCGCTCAGCGTGGCGGTGTCACCAAACCCTTGACCACCGCAGGCCGTTCCACAAAAGCCGCCAGCACCCGCGCCACCTCGGGAAAATCCGCAAAACCCACCAGATCCCCCGCGCCGTAAAAGCCGACCAGGTTGCGCACCCACGGAAAGATGGCGATGTCGGCAATCGTGTAGGCATCGCCCACCATCCAGGCCCGGCCCGCCAGCCGCTGGTGGGGTGCTGGGCGGGCCATTTTTGCTGGATCGGGTGGGTCATGCTGATTTCTGGGAGGTGACGGGGTAGGGCATTTTGACCGGGAGGCGGGCGGGTCGCCTTTATAAAGAAAATAGGGCTCTAGCGCACATGCCATCTGCGCAAGCAGCTCTTAATTTAAGAGCAAAATTGGCCTATCTCACAGCGGCTTGGCGACAAACCCGACCACCAGCCCTGTGTCCGTCACGGTGATGCTGCCCGGCTGCAGGCCCAAAGTGTCGGGTAGGGCCAGGTCTTGGGGCTTCAGCTGGTGCAGCACCACTTCCTGCAAAGCCTGCTCGGCCAGCGCCGGGCCGTAGGCGTTCAGCAGCTCCACCACGGCGGGTTGCAGGCTGGGGAATTGCAGGTTTTGAAAGTGCAGTTGGACAGCACGCACCGTGCGGTCGCTGGGCTCGTAGCGCAGGGCAAAGTCCACCGCCACGCTGCCGCTGTGGCTGCGCCGCAGGGCCGGGCCCGCGGCCTCCACGGCCATCTGCGCCGCCAGGCGGTTTTGCGCGGGCAGCAGGCGCAGTTGCGGCGCCTGCACGTCCAGGTTCAACAGGCCGGGCACCGGGTAGCGCAGGGGGAAGCGCTGGGCCACCGCCTGCTGCAACTGTGCGGCGGAGACGGTGTAGCCGGGCTGGGCCTGGGCGGCCACCGCCAGCATGGCCGTACCCGCCAGCAGCCAGCGGCCCGTGGCATTCAAGAAAAATCTACGCTGCATGGGGCGGCACTGTGCGCCCAGGTCAGACGGTGAAAATGGCGTTGCCGTGCGCATCCACCTCGTGGGTCGTCACATCGAACTTGGCCAGCGTGTTTTGCCCAAAGGCCATCGTGATCGGCACGTCGCCCGCGTCGCGGCCCCGGGCCATCACCACGCGGCCAATGCGCGGGGTGTTGTGGCGCGCATCGAAGGTGTACCAGCGGTCGCCCAAAAACACCTCGAACCAGGCGCTGAAATCCATCGGGAAACGCACCGGCGGAATGCCGATATCGCCCAGGTAGCCGGTGCAGTAGCGGGCCGGAATGTTCATGCACCGGCACAGCGTGATGGCCAGGTGGGTGTAGTCGCGGCACACACCGGTGGCCTCTTGCCAGCCCTCCACGGCGGTGCGGGTAGCGCGGGCGGCCATGTAGTCGAAGCGGATGTGGTTGTGCACAAAGTCGCAAATCGCCTGCACCCGGGCCCAGCCCAGTGGCGTGCTGCCAAACTGGTTCCAGGCGAATTGCAGCAGCGCGCTGTCCACCTCGCAGTAGCGGCTGGGCAGCAGGTACATCAGCGTGGCCGACGGCAGCACCGTGGGGTCGTGCTGCAAAGCGCCCCAGTTCACCTCGTCGGGCAGGCCGGAGTCGCGGATGATGGCTTCGCTGCGAAACCCCACCTGCCCCACGCCCAAAGGCGCATTCACCCGGCTGCACAGGTTGCCAAACGCATCAAAATATTCTTCCACCGCCAGCCCCGGCAGCACCTCCACAAACTGCGGCGCCAGCAGATCGCCACGCCGGGACGGATGCACATGCAGCAAGTGGATAAGCGCCATCGGTGAGGTGATGGTGAGCGCAATGTCGAAGCCGATTTTGATGAACATGGGAGGCCCGGTCAGAAGTCAGAGGGAAGATGGACTGCGGCCTCGAAAAATTCAAAGCCATACCACCCACTGTGCCGGGATGCGCTACCCCAAAGTAGCGGCCGGAGGCGCGTAGCCGTGTCAGAGAGTACCCGCTATCGTGCCGGACAACGCCTACGCAAGTTGCAAGCCATACCTGCTGGTGCTATGCCGAGTTTCAAGCAAAAACGGCTGCCAGTGCAGGCGTTACCTGCGCAGGCAGCTATTATTTTTGAAGTAATGCGGCGGTGGCCATCGCCTGTAGTTCGCGCAAGCGCTGGTGCGCCGCGTTGTCTGCATCGGCGGGCAGCTGCTGCTTGGCTTGCAGGTAGCGGTGGGTGAACACGTCCAGATAAGCCTCTAGCGCCTGCGCGGCCTGCGGCTCGTCGGCCAGCTCCAGGCACAGGGCGGCCACCTCGGAAGTGCAAAAGTGGTCGTCGCGCCGCGACCGGCGCAGCTTGTAGTGCGAGATGCGTTCCGGCTGCAGGCTCAGCACCGGCAGCTGGTCCAGGTACGGGCTTTTGCGGAACATCTTGCGCGCCTCGGGCCAGGTGGCGTCCAGCAGCACAAACAGCGGGCGCTTGGCCGGGGCATTGGCGGGCAACAGCCCAGTGACCACCCGCTCAGGGGCGACAAACTCCCCCGGAAACACTACATACGGCTGCCACTGCGGGTCGGCCAGCAGGGCCAGCAAGCCCGGGTCCACCTCGGTACGGGCCCAGCCAAAGGCCCAGGTGTCGGCCACCACGTCGGCAATCAGCCAGCCGGTGTTGCTGGGCTTGAGCGGCTCGATGTCGGCCATCAGCAGGCACACCCCGGCCTGGGGCGGATGCCGGGGCAGCACCGGCCGCAGCGCACACATGCAGTGGCTGGGTACCAGGCGGCAACCCGCGCAGCGCTCCAGCTTCGAGCCGCCCCGGGCCAGAAAAGGTTTGGCGCTGCGCGCAAGCCGGGCCGTGCGCAGGCGGGCGACGGCGTGGGGTGGAGCAAGGGGCGTGGCGTGGGGCATGGCGGTATTGTCTCTGCGGCGATTGGCCCGCCATATGGATTCAGGAGCACATCGACTGCATCCAGATTGCACAGGCTGCACGACTCCACCGCAGGCTGCGTCCAGCGTGAACGCACAACCTATTACGACCAGCTGGAAGCCACCCAAAGCGGTGCGCTAACCCCGATCCAGTACCAGGCGATCGTCTGGCCCCAGGCACGCCAATGCTGCAAACAACATTTTCCGCTCCGAGACACGCGCGCCGTGGACACTGGCATGCAGGGTGAACTCGGTACCCGGCAAATTCAAGGTGTGCAGACGCTGGTCAAGGCTTGCCAGGCGCCTGCGCGTCAAACAAGGGCGCACCGCTGGCACCAAGACTGAAGCATCGGCGGGGGTCTGGACAGCTTGGGTGGGAGGGCTCGCTTAGATGCCACCTTTTGACGCCTGAAAAGCCTGTTGAAGGAATTCAAGCAATGCCTTTAATCGGGCTGGCTGGTACTGTCGGCTTGGATAGACGGCATACAGCGGAACCTGTTCGCACTGGACGTCTGGAAAAAGATCAATGAGCTGCCCCGAGGCCAGGTCGCTGTGAATATCCAGCCGCAATTTGTAGGCAATGCCGAATCCCTGCAATGCCCACTTGCGCACCAAGGCGCCGTCATCGGCAGCCCTGTCGCCACTGACTTGAACCTCGCACGGCTGACCTTCGCAAAACAGGCGCCAGTGGTTAAAGAGTTCGCCATTGCGATAAAAGCAGATGCAGTTGTGTTGCGCCAGGTTTTCGATAGTGAGCGGGCGTCCAACGCGGGCAATATAGGCTGGCGCTGCGCAAATGACCCGGTCATTGACGCAGAGCTTTTTGGCGATCAGATTGGAGTCGCGCAGCAAACCGTAGCGCAAAACCAGATCTATCGGGTTGCGGTACAGGTCGTGGATGCCGTCCGACAGGTGCATGACCAGCCGGATGCGCGGATGGCGCTGTCGAAACGGCTCCAGCACCGCGTCCAGCCGATCACGGCCCAGGTCGGAGGGCGCACCGAGGTGGATTTCTCCGGAGAGTTCCTCGCGGCCCTGCTTGAGCGCTGCCACACCTTCTTCCAGCAATTGCGCTGACTGCACGCAGTAACCCAGAAAATTCTCGCCGGCCTGGGTCAGGCGCAAGGAGCGGGTAGATCGCTCAAACAGTTGGCTACCAAGTTGCCGCTCAAGCCGCTTGAGCGCGGCACTGGCCGTCGCAGGGGTCAGGGCCAGACTCCGCGCGGCCATGCTGATGCCGCCAGTTTCGCTGACCCGGATGAAGAGTTGAATGTCTGACAGGTTAAACATTTGAATGGGCTCTAACAACGGTTAACAACGGCCAACAGCGCCAATTATCAAATATATTTTGATATTAAATCAATAATTTAACCCATTAACAATTAAAAGACTACGCAGTAAAGTCCAGCCATCAAATATTTCATTGTTTTTTCTGGAAATTTACATGACCACTTCGACCGCCTTGTTCAAGCCCCACACGCTGGGTGCCCTCCAGCTTGCCAACCGCATCGTCATGCCGCCGCTGACCCGCGCCAGAAGTTCCCAGCCGGGCGACGTGCCGAATGCCATGATGGCCGAGTACTACGGCCAGCGCGCTTCTGCCGGCCTGGTGATTGCCGAGGCCACCGACATTTCTGCGCAAGGCAAGGGTTATTCCAACACGCCGGGCGTTTATACCCCCGCGCAAATTGACGGCTGGAAGCTGGTAACGCAGGCCGTGCATGCCAAAGGTGGCAAGATATTCCTGCAGATCTGGCACACCGGACGCATGTCGCACACGCACTTTCATGGTGGCGCGCTGCCCGTGGCCCCGTCGGCTGTGCCGTTTGAAGGCCAAATCTGGCTGGCATCAGACGCTGCTGGCAACGGAAGCATGGTCGATTGCCCCACGCCCCGCGCGCTTGAAACCGATGAAGTCACAAAAGTGGTGGCCGACTTTCGCCAGGCTGCCCTGAACGCCATCGCTGCGGGTTTTGATGGCGTGGAAATTCACGGCGCCAACAGCTACCTGATTGACCAGTTTCTGCGCACGACATCCAACCTGCGCAGCGATGCCTATGGTGGCTCGCGTGACAACCGCCTCCGCTTTCTGGAAGAAGTGGTGGCGGCGGTAATCGATGCCATTGGTGCGGAGCGTACGGGTCTGCGCCTGTCGCCCTACATCACGGCACGCGGCATGAACTGCCCCGACATTTTGCCGACCATTTTGGAGGCCGCCAGCCGGATGGACCGCATGGGGCTGGCCTATCTGCACATTGCAGAGGCCGAGTGGAGCGATGCACCCACCATTGACGAATCGTTTCGCAAAGCCTTGCGCCAAAACTTCACGCGAACGCTGATTGTGGCGGGTCGTTATGACATGGCGCGTGCCGAACAAATTCTGGACGATGGCTATGCCGACCTGGTGGCATTTGGTCGAAGCTTCATCGCCAACCCAGACCTGCCGGAACGCCTGAAAAACGGCTGGCCGCTCAATGAATTGCAGTACGCCTCCCTGTTCGGCGGCAATGCCGAGGGCTACACGACCTATCCGGCGTACCGCGCGGACGGGTTTGAGGCAGTCAACACGCCGGAAGAGCTTGCTGCATGAAGGCGGCCGGGTATGTTCCGTTTATGCGTTAACTTCAAATGAGTAGAGCGCTTTCGGAACAAAGCGTTGTCGCAGCCCACGTGCCCGCCGGGCACCTAGACGGACGAAAAGAGAGCGAGAGAAAAACTGTTGCGCCTGCAACAGCAACCGCCGATTTACTGCGTCAAGCGATAACGTTGGTTTGATGTCGCGCGGCAGGGAGTATTGGGGCATGACCCTATTACTCCCACGGCGTTGCGCGGCACCAATGACTTGTTGGCGCGTGCACCGGCCGCAGCGCGCAGGAGGGCGACGGCGTGGGGTGGAGCAAGGGGGGCGGCGTGGGGCATGGCGGTATTGTCTCTGCGGCGATTAGCCGGTTTATTCGCCGCACTTTATGCGGTGAATAGGCCAAGCTCACTTGATGAGCGCGGATACACGGCCCTAGCGCTCAGGCCATACGGTTCAGAATTTGAGCCGTATTTGTAAATTTTCGGCTCAGCAAACCACGTACCATTTTTTAATGGAATCGGCTTCTTGCGCATATGGAATATGCGCTACAAGCTATTAAAAAAATAGCAGTCACTTTGCAAGCCTGTGCGATACGCCAGCCATGCTGGCCGCGCTGGCGAGCGCAAGCCCGACTACCGAGCCCACGTTCAATCCCCCCACACCCCCCTCGGCCACGCGTTCTGACCACAATACCGCGCATCTACTAACCAACAAGGATCAACGATGGGAACCATGGTCAACTTCACACGGCCCGATGGCAAAACCGTGCAGGGCTATCTGGCCGAGCCAGCCGCAAGCAATGCCCCGGCCATTGTGGTCATCCAGGAGTGGTGGGGCCTGAACGACCAAATCCGTGGCGTGGCAGACCGCCTGGCCGCCGCTGGCTTCCAGGCCCTGGTGCCCGACCTGTACCGAGGCAAAGCCACGGTAGAGCAGGAAGAAGCCCACCACCTGATGACCGGCCTGGACTTCGGCGACGCCGCCAGCCAAGACATCCGTGGAGCGCTGCAGTTCCTAAAAGCCCGCGCACCCAAGGTGGGCCTGACCGGCTTCTGCATGGGCGGCGCACTCACCCTGCTGGCCGCCCAGGCACCCGAGCTGGATGCTGCCGTGGTCTGGTACGGCTGCCCGCCGCTGGAATACATCGACGCCAGCACAATCAAGATCCCGTTGCAAGGCCACTGGGCCACGCAGGACGAGTTTTTCAAGATAGACACCGTGGCTGCGCTAGAAGAAAAACTCAAGGCCGCAGAGGTGAACTTTGAGTTCCACCGCTACCTGGCCCACCACGCCTTTGCCAATGAAGAAGCCGTCGGCCCCGGCCGCATCCCGGCTACGCAGTACGACCCCGTGTGGGCGCAGCAGGCCTGGGACCGGGCGCTGCGGTTCTTTGGCAAGCATCTGGGCTGAAACGCTTTGCACATTCGCTGATTTTTAAAGCCAAACAAGCTGCAAGCGCAATAGAGATAGGCGCTTGCAGCTATTAGAAAAGTAGCAACCACACCTTGGGCAGGCGCTACAAGGCACACAGCTTGTTGCCATAAAGCCAGGTTGATCCCCGGGGCGGCCAGCACAGGCAAAAAACTTGGCAAAAAAGTTAGATAAACAAACAAAAATCCATTGCAAATCATATATTTACAAATATATTAATCTTGGCAAAATAGATGGATGTACACCGAAGCCTACCAGTTCGAGCCCCTGCTGCCAGCCGACACCCGCATGGAGCCCCTGCTAGCCAAAGCGCATGACCTGTCCAGGCTGGCCACTACCCTGGCTGGCACCCGCGTGCCGCCAGAACTGCGCAACCTGCTGCGCAGCATGAACTCGTACTACACCAACCGCATCGAGGGGCAACACACCCGCCCGCACGAGATCGACCAAGCCCTGCGGCAAGACTTCTCCCAGGACGCGGCGCTGGCCGCCAAACAGCGGCTGGCCATAGCCCATATTCAAGCCGAGCAGGCGTTGGAGCAGCGCTATGCCGGGCCCGTGGGCGCTGCCAACCTGTATGCGCCAGACGCGCTGCAAGACATCCACCGTGCCTTGTTTGCCCGCCTGCCTGCTGCCGACTTGCGCACGCCCGAGCAAGAGGCCATTGTTCCTGGCGCACTGCGCCAGCGCGATGTACGCGTCGGCCAGCATGTGGCACCCATGCATACCACCGTGCCACTGTTTTTGCAGCGCTGGGCTGCCTTTTACGGCGGTGTGCGCCGTGGTGAAGCGGCTTTGGTGGCACTGGCCTGCGCCCACCAGCGGCTGGGCTGGGTCCACCCCTTTGTTGATGGCAATGGCCGCGTGATGCGGCTGCACACCCACACCTGGCTCACGGCACAAGGCTACACCGGCGGGCTGTGGTCGCCCCTGCGCGGCTTTGCCCGCAGCACCGACCGCTACTACGCGCTCCTGGCAGACGCCGACAGCCAGCGCCGTGGCGACCTGGACGGGCGCGGCAACCTGAGCGAGCAGGCCCTCATCGCGTGGGCCGACTACGTGCTGGACACCTGCCTGGACCAAGTCCGCTTCATGGCCGGCCTGCTGGACTTTGAGGCCATCAAAACCCGTATCGAAGCCTGCCTGGTGTTTGAAGCCACCGTGCGCAAACAAGGCGTGCGCCAAGAGGCACTGCGCGGCCTGCACTACCTGTTTTTGAGTGGCGAAGACATGCCACGTGGCGACTTCAAAGCCATGCTCGGCATGGGCGACCGCAGCGCCACCGATGCCCTGGGCGCACTCGTCAAGCGCGGCCTGCTCAAATCCGACTCGCCGCAAGGCAAAGTACGCTTCGGCTTGCCCCAGCATGCACTGCGCTTCATGTTCCCCCAGCTGTGGCCCGAGGCGGAGGCGGATTCGGCCAATGTTTGAAGGCCCAATGGATCGCCATTCCTTGTGGAGCCAGCGCTAGCAGCTATCAATTCATGGGCAAAGCATCACACCAAACTTTTGAAACACCCGAACATCTCCACGCGTGGCTGCGGGTGAACCACGCCAGCGAGACCGAGCTGTGGGTACGCATCTTCAAAAAGGCCACCGGCCAGCCCTCCGTCACCTGGGACGATTGCGTGGTGGCCGCTATTTGCTGGGGCTGGATCGACGGGCTGCGCAAGGCCTTGGACGACACCTCGTTTCTGCAACGCCTGATGCCACGCCGCGCACGCTCCAACTGGTCGCAGAAAAACGTGCAGCATGCCGAGCGGCTGATAGCGCAAGGGCACATGCAAGCGGCTGGCCTGGCCCATGTAGAAGCCGCCAGCAGCGATGGCCGCTGGGCCACCGCCTACGCTGGCAGCGCCACTATGGTGATACCCGAAGACTTTTTGGCGGCGCTGCAACAAGACCCCGTTGCCCACGCTTTCTACGCCACGCTTAAGCGGCAGAGCCTGTTCACCATCTACCACTGGCTGCACAGCGCCAAGCGGCCGGAGACGCGGCAGAAGCGCATGGTGGAGATGTTGGCGAAGTTGGGGCGAGGGGAGAATCCTTGATGGCGGGCGGAACCATACGGCTCAAAAAGTGAGGCGTATTTTCAAAAATACGGCGCAGCAGTTTTTGCGATGTGTGTACTACCAAGCGGGTCCTACTCTGTCTCACCCGGGGTGATGGTCCCCGGCAACTCGGCAAACTTTGCCGCCATCGTGGGGTTGCCCCGTGTAAGCTTCTTGATCGTCAGATCGTCGGCCTTGTCGTTGGCGAGTCGCAAATTGTTCGCTGACTTGTGCAGCGCTTCCTTGGTTTTTTCCAGGTCCTTGATTGCTTCGTCGATGCGCTTGATGGCTTCTTCAAAGCCTTCGGAGGCCAAGCGCCAATTGCGCCCAAACGCCGTCTTAAATTCGTCGAGCTGGGTTTCAAACTTCGTGATGTCCACGTTCTGCGAGCGCACCAGCGCCAGCTCGGACTTGTACTTCATCGAGTTCAAAGCGGCATTGCGCAGCAGAGTGATTAGGGGCACAAAGAACTGCGGCCGCACCACGTACATCTTCGGATAGCGGTGCGAGACATCGACGATGCCGCTGTTGTACAACTCGTTCTCCGGCTCAAGCATGGAAACCAGCATTGCGTACTCGCACGCCTTTTCAGTGCGGTCCTTATCCAGCTCTTTCAGAAAATCTTCGTTCCTTTTCTTGGTCGCCGTTTCATCGTTCTCGTTCTTCATCTCAAACATGATGGAGACGATCTCGGCGCCCGACTCGTCCGTGTCGCGAAAAATGTAGTCGCCCTTGCTACCGGTGCGGGCATCGTTGTCTTTCTCAAAATGCGCCCGCTGAAAGGCAGCAGCACGGATGCGGTTGAACTCGATTTCGCAGTGCTGCTCCAAGGTTTCACCGACCATTTTGGTCGATAACCGCGCCTTCATGTCCCGCAGGCGCTCAATCGCTCCATCGCGCTCCTTGATCTGCACCTCGTATTTTTCCTTTATGGCTTTCTCTTCCAGCTGACTTTTCACGGTGATGAGGTTGAGGTCATTTTTCAACCCATCGCGCTCCCGGGCGACCACACCCACGGCTTCATTCACGGCCAGCCGGTGCGCCACGTCGCCGGCCTCCAGCTTGGCTTGCAGCGCCTGAATTTCGGCGTCCTTTTTGGCGGCAGCTCCTTGCAGCTCATGGGCCAACTTGGCCTCGGCCAACTGAGCAGCAGCTTGCTGCGCGTTGCGCGCTTGCTCCAGCTCGTTCGCCAGCACATCGCGCTCTTTGCTGACCGCGCCCAAAGCCTCCGTCACCGCCAGTTTGCGGGCTACCTCACCGGCAGCGAGTTGGGCCTGCAAGGCCTGAATCTCCGCATCTTTGCGCGCCGCAGCACTTTGCAGTTCATTGGCCAGCTGGGCATCGGCTAGCTTGAGCGCCGCTTGCTGGTCTTGCTTAGCTTGCGCCAGCTCGTTGGCGATGGCATCACGCTGCTTTTCTACCGTGCCCAAGGCCTCGGCCAGCGCAAGCTTGTTCGCCGTTTCGCCCGCGTCAAGCTGGGCTTTCAGAGCCTGAATCTCCGCGTCTTTGACGGCTGCGGCTTTTTGCAGCTCATTGGCGACCTTGGCCTCGGCCAAGGCAATCGCGTCGCGCTTTTCTCGCTCGGCCAGCTCCAGCCGCTCGTGCAACTGTTTGTCAAAATCGCCATCACGTACCTGCTTGAGGATGTCGGCGTACCCCGCTTCGTCGATCTTGAAGGCTTTGCTGCAGTGTGGGCAGATGATTTCATGCATGTCCATGCTTCCTCTTCTCGTTAGTTGTGCCCCAATCGATCTTCCAATCGATTGACTTCATTTAGAAAATTAAGCTCGGCGCCTTCGATCTCAGCTGGTGATTTAGTACTTAGTGTCAATGCGGAAGTGAAGGCACCGGACGACCGAAAATAAAGCGCGTCTGACCTAACTAGCAGCTACTAAATCACACATTTCTGAGTAATGGGTAGCATCCACTTCCTTCATCCAGGAAAAAATGGCGCCGATTACCGCCTGCCCTTCGCCTTGAAGATTCTCAACAGAGTCATCATCAATTTCAATTACTGCGCTGTGGGAATACTTGTTGATGAATCGATAGATTTTTTCTTGCACATCCTTCGTTGTCTCGGTGCATCCTGTTTGAGCTATGTCAAATAGTTGAGAAAGATCGCTTCTATGTTTGGGGTACTTGAATGCAAAGAATGCCTCCAATAGCTTGCGCGATGTGTTCGCAGTCAAGTATGACTCCTCACGGTTAAGCGATGTCCTTTCTTTAAACCTGAACAATTGTGAGAACAGGTAGTGATACTCGGATTGGTAGTCGACGAGGGTTTGATCAGCATTTCGGATTTGAGATGAACGTGGCGTATTGCAATCGCTTTCAATTACATAGAAAAACGAGCTTCTTTCTTTTTTCTTCTTCTCACGATTTTTGTTTATTTTTTCGAACCAATCGCGAACGAGTTTGTAGAAGTTGAAGTTGTGCGTTAGAACAAATAACTGCAAGGCGTGTTCGCAGTGATGCTTAAGAAACGCATAGGCATGGAAGAGATGATTGGAATCGAAACTGGATATTGGGTCATCCACAACAACAATGGTTTCTTTCAATTGGTTATTGTTTTCGGTAAGTTTTACAACGAAGTAGATGAAAGCGATGGCAGTTTTTTCGCCCTCGCTCAGATTCCCGTCATGAGTGCCGGAGTTGTTTCTAATGATTTCATACCCCGCGGCCGCAGGCTTCAATCGGAGGGTCAGTTCAGTCCTGCCCAAGAAACGACTCAGTGCTTCATTGAATTTCTCCGCGCCAACGCCAACATCGGAGAGAGAGTTTGTTAACACTTGAATTCGTGATTTTTGAGATTCAAGAGGCACGATTGCATCGTCAATTTTTTTCTGCGCTTCGACTATGGATTGCAGCTTTGAAAAGTAGTCGAAATCTTGAGCGTCTGTTGCTGCATAGTGCAGTTCAAGACGTTGTTTGTTCGCCTTTGTGGCTTTTTCAAAATCTTCCGTCTTTGCATTGTGTTTTTCTACAGTACTTCGTACAGCAGAAACTGCCAAATTGAAAGCCGCAAGATCAGCATTTGCGATTGGGGAAACAACGAGGGATGTGTCAAATTGATTACTTGTCTTTATGCGCAATTGAGAGCGCCACGTATCAAATTGCGTGTTAATCGCGTTGGTGGCCTGCTGTAGGGAGTCGATGGCAGAGGAGTAGTCAGGTTTGAACTCGTCATATAGATCGCTGACTGGTGCGCAAGTGCTTATGTCAATTGACTGTTGGACCAACCAATCCGCCGCCTTTACGAGCTTCTCTTGAAATTGGATAAAGGCGTCATTAAAGTGCCCCGCGAGTGCGGATTTTCTTTCAAGGGTTAGCGGAGATCCACAAAATTCGCAATCTTTACTGTCGTGAGTAGCATGTATTGCCATCCCTTCCCCTACCCATGACTGGATGTCGCTATTCTCTGAAAGACGAAGGATGGCCGCATTTGTCGCGCTGGTTTTGAGTAGATCGCTCAGTCGTGCATGTGCGGTTTCGAAGCGTGCCGCATTGATCTCCAAGCTAGGAATTTCCAAGGAAGGTTTGTGCTCCGGTTTTGCGGCGTTCGTAAACTTAACGACATCCTCGAGAGTCAGAATCGACTCCAGCTTGGAGGCGATCATTTGGTTGTTAGTCAGATATTCTTCTAACTTTGTTTTGTTGTAATTGAAATAGCGGGTGTCCTTCGTGTCGATTACTTGAAAGCTAGACTTGGTCCGCTTGGAACTCTCCGTTAAAAACTTCGAAATGCCATCACTCAGTTTTTGCAAGTTGCTTCGTTCAACATCCAACTCTGCGGCAGCGGTCGCATAAGCGGTTTTTACCGCATCGAGTTCTTTATTTTCTTCAATTTTTTCTTCGGAAATTAAAAGAATTCCCTTAACTGATTCGTTCCAGTTGATGTTTTTTTGAACAAAACTTGTATTGAATGTCTTCACATTCAATCCGCAGTGTTCAAGGTTTCCGCTCGAAACAGTAGCACCACCATCCTCAGCCAATGAAAATTGAGCGAGCGGAAATCGGAGAGTGTTTAACTGTTTTGTTTCGACAGCCTCAAAAAGAGAAGTCAGCGTTGACTTTCCACTTCCATTCCAGCCATAAATTAAGTTTTTGCTGCCGAAAGGATGCAATTGAGTTCCGGCGAAGTTGCGAAAAATTCCATAGTTGGAAATTGTTTGAATGTTCTTGATGAATGCCATATCTTCCCTTGATCTTGAAATCTCAAAAATTCTAAGCATGCCAACATGAATGGTCTGCTCTTCCAATTGAAAGTCAGCTCACCACGCAATCAGAGTCAGCTCTTTTGTGGTTACGAAAGTCGACTTCCAAACCCACCACTTCCACTCACCGTGAGTACCAGCCTATGCGTAGCCCTAGTCGTCGCCACATAAAACACCCGCGCCGCTTCCTGCTCATCCTCCCCCGCCGCAGGCATATGCCCCACGCCGGGTAGCGCCACCACGGGGAACTCCAGGCCCTTGCTGACCTTCATGGTCATGATCTGAATAGCATTGGCGCGGGGGTTGAAGTCGCCCGCCCGCTTGCGCACGTTGAAGGGCAGCTTGCGTTGCTCCAGCGCTTTGGCGCACAGGTCCATGGTGGGGTAGTCGTGGCACAGGATGGCCATGTCGCCCCAGGCGTGGCCTTCTTTGTGGGCGTTGGCCATCTCGTCGGCAAAGGCAAAGGCTTCGTCGCGCAGGCCGGGTGGGTGTTGCGTGGCCCCATGGGCACGTCGTACCACAGCAGGTAGTCGTCCTCCAGCTTGTGTTCCAGCCGCTCGGCCAAGCGGCGTTCTCCAGAGGTCATGCGCGACACACAGGAGCCCAGTGCCGGTATCCATACAGCCATAAGCTCCTGCCTCCCCAATGTTTCTAATTGCAATCTCAACGCATGATGCATGGCAAAGCAGCAAAAATTGCCGACACCACCCGTATTCATCCCCTATATGTATGAAGCTGGTCGGCTGAGGCGGTTGACAGTTGGCTTGAAACTGCCTTCGCTCAATCGCCCGATAGGCCCATGCCGGGTGCCCAGCCCGGAAAAAAGTTTTGCCCAGGCTTGCAACGGCTTGCGGGTGGAGCACCGCTACGTGGTCCCCCCTATCTCAACGCCCAACATCTCCACTTGCGGCATGGCGCACAGGCGATTCGTTTGCAGGCGTTAGTGAAATTTAGGACTATGTAAGAAATTGGCCCCTAGCGCATATAGAACCTGCACAAGCAGCTATGAATTCAGGAGTATTGACAGATAGCCCGTCGCCTCGGCAAGTCTGCCAAGTGCCGGGTCGTGGTGGCTTTGTGGTGTTTGTCGGCCTGGGATGCATCCGCCTTTGAGCCGATACGGCTCAAAACCTGAGCCGTATTTCCCAAAATGCGGCTCACGCCCGCCCGCTGCGCAGTGCTTTCCCCGCCTTGTGCTGGGCAACCGACCGGGCCAAATGCGCGGCGTTCGCCGGGTTTGAGAGCAGGTGCAAGGTTTCCACCATGCTTTGGTACTGGGCACGCGACATCACCACCGCATCCGCACCACCACGGCGGTGGATAACGGTAACGTCGGTATCGCCGCAGACGGCATCCAGCACCGATTTCAGTGAGCGGCGCGCTTGTGTGTAGGTGACGGTAAGCATGGACCCAGCCTTTCAATTTGCACAAAACGGCTGCCAGCATAGCCCCGTGCCGGAGCCCGGCAGACCCCAAGAAGTTGGCGCATGCGCCACCCCACTCTGCTAAATTGCCCCGCATGCCCCCAGCACGCCTCCTCGCCCACACCACCCCCTTCCTCCGCATCGCCCTCAGCCAGTACGTCACCAACGGCCTCAGCGTCACCCTGGGCTTGGTGGTCATCATGCTGCTGATCTTCGAATCCGCCGGGCTGGCCGGGGCAGCGAGTGCGGCCATCGGGGTGCTGATTACCAGCTTGCCAGACGTACCCGCCCCGCGCCGCCGCAAGTTCATGCAGATGCTGCCTGCGCCGCTGATTGGCACGCCGCTGTCGATGCTGGTGCAGCTGGTGCGCGACGACGTGTGGCTGCTGGGCGTGGTGGTGGTGGCGGGCACGTTTTTGGCGGTGATGGCGATGGCCTGGGGCAAGCGGGGTGGGCCGCTGACGATGGCGCTGCTGTTCTCCATGCTGTTTTCCATGGCCGCCCCGCCGCCGGAAACGCTTGCGATGATTGCCGAGCACGGTGGCTGGTTTGCGCTGGGGGCGGGGCTGTACCTGCTGTGGGGCGTGCTGACCACGCACCTGCTGAACACCCGCTACCGCACCCAGATGCTGGCCGAGTGCGTACACAGCTTTGCGCAGATTTTGCGCACCCAGGCGCAGCGCTTTGCGCCACAGGCGGAGCCGCACAAGCTATTGGCCAGCATGCTGGCGCAGCAGGCCAGCTTTGCCGATGCCCTGCAAGCCACCCGCGACGTGGTGCTCGAATCGCCCACCACCCCGGCGCGCACCCGGCTGGCGGCCATGCTGCTGGGCCTGCTGGAGGCGCGTGACCACCAACTGGCCTGCGACCTGGACCTGGACACCCTGCTGCAACACCCCGGCAGCAGCGCCACCCTGCCTGCGCTGCACACCGTGCTGAACACCACCGCCCAGCAGCTGGAGGCCCTGGGCCTGTCGCTGCTGTTGGGCCGCAGCATGCAGGCCATCGCCCCGATTGCCAACCTGCGCAGCGCCCTGGCCGGGGTGCTGCCACCGCGTTCCCCCGTGCAAGCCGTGCCCGAACCGCTGGCCACCGGCACGCCCGACCCCGCCGCGCTGCTGCACAACATGGCCGACCGCATTGGCCACATCCATGACGAAGCCGCGCACCTGGCCGCGCTGGCCCGGGGCGATGCTGCGCCTGCGCTGGCGGCGGTGCGCACCCAGTGGCAGCTGTTTGTCAGCCCCACGCGCTGGGCCTGGGCCCCGCTGCGCGGGCAGCTCGGCTGGCACGCGCCCACCCTGCGCTACGCGCTGCGGGCCACGCTGGCGGTGGGCGTGGGCTACGCGGTGTCGCTGCACCTGCCCTGGGTGTCGCACAACTACTGGATCTTGACCACCATCGTGGTGGTGATGCGCGGCAACCTGGCGCAAACGCTGCAACGGCGCGACGCACGGGTGGCGGGCACGCTGCTGGGCTGCGGGCTGGTGATGGCGCTGCTGGCCACCCACCCCGGCGCACGCACGCTGTTGCTGGTGATTGCGCTCAGCATGGGGCTGGCCCACGCGTTTGCGCTGCGCCGCTACCTGGTCACCTGCATCTTTGCCACGCTGGCCGGGCTGTTGCAGGCGCACCTGCTGCTGGCGGGCGCGTCCCCGGCGTTTGCGGTGTTGGAGCGGGTGGGCGACACCCTGCTGGGCGCGGCCCTGGCCTGGGTGTTTAGCTACGTGCTGCCCGCCTGGGAGCGCAGCCAGTTGCCCGGCCTGGTGCGGCGCAGCCTGCAAGCGCAGTGGCAGCACGCCCGGCTGGCGCTGGAGCTGGGTGAACCGGCGCAGGCATCGGATCTGCCCTGGCGGCTGGCCCGGCGCGAGGCGTATGACAGCCTGTCCGCCCTGACCCTGGCCACCCAGCGCAGCCTGGCCGAACCTGCCGAGGTGCGCCCGCCGCTGGCCCCATTGGAGGCGGTGCAGGCGCGCAGCTACCAGTTGCTGGCGCAATTAACCGCCATCAAATCGCTGCTGCTGTTGCGCCGCAGCCAGCTCGACATGGCGGTGGCTACCCCGGCGCTGCAAGAGGCCGCCCGGCAGATTGGCCTGGAGCTGGCCGCCAGCGCCCCGCTGGAGCCCACCACAACCGACGCCACCGCAACCGATACCAACCCCAGCATCGCCGCCCAGCCCTTCCAGCCCCGGCCCGACCCGCTGGCGGTGGACGACCTGACCCCCTGGCTGCTGCGGCGGCTGACCCTGGCCACGGCGATGGCGCGTGAATTGCAGCAGGCCGCCCGCCAAGCCCAGCAGCCCCCGCCTGCCACGTGAATGCTATTGAATATATAGCTGCTTGCGCAGATTAAATATGCGCAGAGTGCCGATTTGGCACCTAAAATTCGCCCCCCATCTCTCCCAGACTGCCTGCTTTGACCGATACCTCTGACGACACCCCCAAAATCCAGGAACCCCGCCTGTGGACCGGCGACGGCTGGACCGCCCGGGTCATCAAGAACGAAGACGACGACGGCTGGGCGGTGGCGATGGTCAAAGACGGCGAGCCCGAACCCGCGCTGGTCGGCCCGTGGACGATGGGCCGCGACAAAAAGAACCCCAAGCCGCTGGACACCAACGCCTTCCACACGCTGGTCAAAACCGCCAACGAATTCGTGCGCCGCCACGAACAGCAGCTGCACGCCACGCTGCACCAAAGCATCACCGTGACCGCCCACGCAGGCCGCGTCACCGTCTACCTGGACATCACCCCCGACGAAGACAACCCCAGCGCCACCTTGCGCGCCGAAGACGACGGCGGCGAGACCTTGGCCGAAGTGCGGGTGGCGGCAGGCTTCAAGCTGAACCGCAGCAGCGCGGTGGCCTGGGCGGATGGCGGGTTTGCCAAGCCCCGGTAGCCCGGTGGGGTCAGATCCCCATTGCGCGCGGGATGGAGGCTGAGACAGAGCCATCACCACCCGCATTGGGGCTCTGACCCCTCCGGGCGGTTCTCCGTGCCGAACGGTGCAGGCCTGAACGGGTTTGGATGGCGGCAAGCCCGTTACCGTCAACCCGGCAGGAGGGGTCAGAGCCTCATGCCACTAGGATAAGAAGAAGTACCCCTGAAACCTGGGTGGGCTGAGCCCTGGACAGTGATAGCCTGGAGTTGCAAAACGAACCAGACACCACAAGGACTCAGCCCAGTTGC